>NZ_JBHXRU010000014.1:69386-90281 GCF_042716255.1 Streptomyces sp. NPDC058662
CCCGCCGCGGCGGGTTGTGGGGGGCGGCGGGGGGGGGGGCCCCCCCCCCCCCGGGCCCCCGGCGGGCGTGCGCGCCCCACCCCCCGCCCCCGCCCCGCCCGGCCGAACGGCCCAAGGGGCGAGACACCCCCCAAATCCAGAAGCCTGCATAGGCCAACGACCCTAGGATCCGGCCATGAGCACATCAAGCCCCACCGCCAACCGACCCCCCGCCGCCGCGCGCCGCAAAATCACCGGCGCCGTCTGGACCGCACTGGCCCTCGTCTACGTCGTCTGGGGATCGACCTACCTCGGCATCCGCATCGTCGTCGAGACCATGCCGCCCTTCCTGTCCGCCGGAGCCCGCTTCATCACCGCGGGCCTGCTCCTGGCCGGCCTGGTCACCCTCCGGTACGGGCCCGCCGCGCTGAAGGCCACCCGCGCGCAGCTCGGTTCGACGGTCCTGGTCGGCCTGCTGCTGATCCTCGGCGGGAACGGCCTGGTCGTACTCGCCGAGACCTCGGTGCCCTCGGGCCTGGCCGCCCTACTGGTGGCCTCGGTGCCGATGTGGCTGGTGGTGCTGCGGGCGAGTACCGGTGACCGGCCCCAGCTGCGTACCCTCGGCGGCGTCCTGATCGGCCTCGCGGGGCTCGCCGTGCTGACCAGCCCCGGGCTGAGCGGCGCGGTACGGCTGTCCGGCGTGCTCCAGGTGCTGGCCGCGTCGGTGCTGTGGTCGCTGGGCTCCTTCTCGGCGTCCAAAATCCCGCTGCCGGCCAACCCCTTCACCGGCAGCGCCTACCAGATGCTGGCCGGCGGCATCGGCGCCGTACTCGTCGGCCTGCTGCGCGGCGAGCACCGCGGCCTGGACCCGGCGGACTTCTCCACCGCCTCCTGGCTGGCCCTCGCCTACCTGGTGCTGATCGGCTCCATCGTCGGGTTCACCGCGTACGTGTGGCTGCTGCAGGCGGCCCCGCTGTCGCTGGTGGCCACGTACGCGTACGTCAACCCCGTCGTGGCCGTCGCGCTCGGCGCCCTGATCCTCGACGAGGCCCTGACCTGGCCCCTCCTCGTCGGCGGTGCGATCGTGGTGGCCGCCGTGGGACTGATCGTCAGCACGGAACGCAAGGCGTAGCGGCGCGGCCGCCGGCGATCGGCTCCGCCGATCAGCCCCGGGCGGCGCGCTCGTACAGCGCCCTCGCCCGCTCGTCGAACAGCGCGGCGGTCGAGTCCACGTCGGTGTCCCCGCCGCTCAGTACCCCGATCAGGCTTCCCGGGCGTCCCGGCCCGCCCCGGTCGGCGACCCAGGGGCTGCCGCTGGTGCCCGTCCAGAAGCCGGCGCAGCTCATGTACAGCATGTCGGGATCGTCCTCGTCGTGGCCCGTCCGCGTCGTGCAGGCGACGGGCTCGTTGCGCGGGTTGTGCTCGGACTCCGGGTAGCCGACGACCGTCACGTCCCGCTCGTACCCGGAGGTCCAGTCCGGCTTCGGGGCCGCGCCGCGCCCGCCCACGGCCTCCTGGACGCTGCGCCCGTCCCCGTCCCGTTCGACGGTGAGGAAGGCGAAGTCGGCGGTGTCCTCGCCCCACCGGCTCCAGCGGTCGTCCACGTGGATCGAGCGGACCTTCCACACTCCGAGGGGCTGGGTACCGGCCCCCTCGCCGGAGAACGCGGGGGCGAAGGCGAGCTCGCCGATGGCCAGCCCGTCGTGGGCGACCTCGCCCGGACTGCCGTCCTCGCCGGCCGGGGCCACGCAGTGCGCGGCGGTGGCGACGACGTTGCCCTTCGGGCTGTCGACCACGCTCGCCGTGCACCAGTGCTCGCCGCCCGCCATCAGCACGCCCACGGTGGGGAAGGGATGCGTCGGCCGGTCGCCCGGGGCCCGGAGGAACGCGACGGCGCACACGGCCGCGATCCCCGCGGTGACGGCCGCCGCCGCACCCCGCACCACCGGGCTCACCGCACGTCGGGCGCGGGTGTCGGTGCCGTCATCACCTTGCTGATCCACTCCAGGGAGCCCTCCCTCATGCCTCGCACGTACGACTTCCCGTTGTGCTCACCATCCTGGATCACCTGGAGCCGGGTGTGCACGGGACCCTTGCCGTACTCGCGCATGAACTTCTCGGCCTTGTCGCGGCCGGTCTCCGCGGTGCCGATCTGGAAGTTGATGTAGACGTCCGGTCCGCCCGCCGCGATCAGCTTCGCGGCGAGCTTCTCCGGGTTGTCCGCGTCCATCGCCCGCGTGTCGCCCTTCCACAGCGGGGAGTCGGGGACGATGTCGACCCCGCTGGCGATGGCCGCCTTGAAGCGGTCGGGGTGCTTCAGGACGTGCTTGAAGGCGCCGAACCCGCCCGAGGAGGAGCCCATGAAGGCCCAGCCGTCACGGGAGGTGAAGGTACGGAAATTGGCCCTGGTGAAATCCGGGACGTCCTCGGCCATCCAGGTGCCCATCCGGGGCTGCCCGGGGATGTCGGAGCCGTCGAAGTGGTTCTTGGTGTCGCCGTTGATCACGGGCATGACGAGGACGAAGGGCAGGCTCGTACCCGCCTTCACCCCGTCGCTGACCGCCTGCTGGAGCCCGAGACCGGGCCCGGTGCCCCAGTAGTTCTTGGGGTAGCCGCGGCCGCCGGGCAGGGAGATCAGGACCGGGAAGGCGCTCTTGGCGTACTTCGGGTCGTCGTACTCCTTGGGCACCCACACCCACACGTCGCCCGTGAAGCCGGACTTCTTGCCGACGAGGGTGGTCTTGGCGATCTGCGTCCCGTCCGGCAGCCGGCTGGTACGGACGAACTCGGCCGCCGGGCCGGTGGGCATGGTCATGCCCGGCTTGGCGGCGGCGCCGGTGTCCGTGGCGGGCGCGACCTTCTGCTGGACCTTCCCGTAGGAGACCGGATCCCCTATGTCGGAGAAGAGGCCGAGCTTGTACGCGGTCGCGCCGCCCGCGGCGAGGGCGAGCACGAGCCCGCCGCTGATCAGAAGCAGGGGCAGGCGCTTGGGGCGACGGCCGCCCGAGGCCGTGGGGTCGCCGTCGCCTTGCTGGTCATGCTGCACGGATGTTGTCCCGTTCCTTCTCCGGCGCCCCCTGGGAGCGCGGGCCGGACCGATCGGTCCCCCTTACACCCTTAACAGAGGTGTCAACGACCGGATGGGTTGCCTGGGACGGGTGTGACGTGGCGCGGGAGGCCGGCGTACCGGCGGCGCGGGACGGGCGGCACCGGCCTGCGGGCCGACCGCTCGGGACGGCCGGGCCGACCGCTCGGAACGTCCGGGCCTGCCGCTCGGAACGTCCGGGCCGACCACTCGGGACCGAGGGGCCGGCTACTCCCGCGGCCCGCACACCCCCGCTCAGGCGGCTTCGGGCTTCGGCCCCTTGAGCACCTTGCTGATCCACTCCAGCGAGCCCTCCTTCATGCCCCGGACGTAGTGCCAGCCGTTGTGCTCGCCGTTCTGGATGTCGCGGACGGTGGTCTTGACCGGCCCCTTGCCGAACTGCTCCTGGAACTTCGTCATCCGCTCCTTCCCGCCCTCCTTCGTGCCGATCTGGAAGTTGATGTAGACCTCGGGGCCCTTGCTGTCGATCAGCTTCTTGGCGAGCTTCTCCGGGTTGTTCGCGTCCATCTCCGCCTGGTGGCCGCGCCACAGCGGGGAGTCGGGGACGATCTCGCCGCCGCTGGCTATCACGGCCTTGAACTTGTCCGGGTGCTGGAGGACGGTCTTCATGCCGACGAAGGCGCCGGAGGAGGAGCCCATGAAGGCCCAGCCGTCGCGGGACTTGTAGGTGCGGAAGTTGGCCTTGGCGAAGGCCGGGACGTCCTCGGCGATCCAGGTGCCCATCTTGGCCTGCCCGGGTATGTCGGAGCCGTCGTAGTAGTACTTGTTGTCCGGGTTCAGTACCGGCATCACCACGACGAAGGGGAGGCTGGTACCCGCCTGGACGCCCTCGGTGATGGCCTTCTGGAGGCCGAGGCTGCGGTCCGACCAGTAGTTGGACGGGAAGCCGTTGCCGCCGGGGAGCGCGATCAGCACCGGGAAGCCGCTCTTGGCGTACTTGGGGTCGTCGTACTCCTTGGGCGCCCACACCCATACGTCGCCCTCGAAGCCCGACTTCGCGCCGGCGAGCCGGGTCTTGGCGATGATCGTGCCGTCGTCGAGCTTGGCGGTCTGCTTGAAGTCCGACTTCGGGCCGGTCGGCATGAGCACGTCCGGGTCGCCGGAGGGCTTCGCCGGGGCGGCGCTCGGGGCCTTCTTCTCCGGGGGGACCGCGGGCGGAGCGGTGCCGAAGCTCACGGCTTCGCCGTTGCCGGAGAACCAGTCCAGCTTCCACGCGGCGAAGCCGCCGCCGCCGAGCAGGAGCGCCAGGACGACCGCCGCACTGACGCCTATCGCGCGCCGGGACCGGGCCCGCGGCCGGGCCGGCTCGTCGTAGCCGGGGTGCGCGGCGTACTGCTGCTGGTACGCGTACTCGTCCTGGGGCCGGGCCGGGTACTCCTCGTGCGCCGGCTCGAACTGTTGCAACTGCTGGGTCTCCTGGGACTGCTGGTCATCAGGCCGCTGGCGCTGCGGGTACTGGTGCACGAACTTCGCTCCGAACGGTCATGACTGCCCGAGGGCAGAACGGCTGGGCATCCCCTTTAGTCCTGATGTCCGAATCCCCCGCGCAGTTCCGCATCCGGACGAAAACATCCGGGAAACCTTACGCCGACCGGGCGTCGGCCCTGGGCCGGGAGGTCACCGAGGCCGCTCCGGCCCGACCCGCGAGCCGCTACCGTGAAGCCATGACCGCACTGCCCGACTGGATGCGCCCACCGCGCGCGGAAGGCTGGTTCGCGGAGGACCTCGACCGCCTCCCCGAGGCGCCCCGCCACACCGAGCTCATCGACGGAGCCCTCGTCTTCATGATGTCGCCCCAGCGGTGGTGGCACGGCCACCTCGTCACCATGCTCACCGTCGCACTCATGGAGCAGGTTCCCGCCGACAGCAGAGTCGGCCGCGAGATGACCATCAAGCTCGACCCGCGCAACCGTCCCGAGCCGGACCTGCTGGTGACGACGGCCGCTTTCGACGGGGACCGCACCTGCTTCGCGCCGGAGGAGGTCCGGCTCGTCATCGAGGTGGTCTCCCCCGAGTCCGCCCACCGCGATCGCACGGTAAAACTCCGCAAGTACGCAGAGGCCGGCATCCCCCACTACTGGTGCATCGAGGACGAGGACGGCGCCCCCGTCGTCCACGTCTACGAGCTCGACGAGCCGACAGGCGCCTACGCCCCCGCCGGCATCTTCCGAGGCACCCTCCAGCGCCCGGTGCCCTTCAAAATCACCCTGGACCTGGACGGGCTCACCCCGCCCCGCAGCACAGCGTGAACGGTCAGTAGCGGTACCGAGCGGCGAGGGTGGCGGCGGTGTACACATGGCACACTCGGTACTCTTGAGCGCATGACGCAGCCGCTGCCCACAGAGTCCATCCGCGACGTGCGCGCTCACCTGGCGGAAGTAGTGGAGCGAGCCGATCGGGACGACGTGCCGACGGTGATCACGCGCCGCGGCAAGGAAGTCGCCGCCGTCGTCTCCATCGAGGTGCTGCGCAAGTACCAGGAGTGGGAAGAGCGCGAGATCAACCGGATCATCGACGAGCGCATGGCTAACCCGGCTCCCGGCATCCCGATCGAGGACATCATGAGGGAGACGCTGGCGCGCGGTGAATGAGTACCGGACCGCCTTCCGACCCGAGGCGCAGGCCGAGCTCCGGAAGATTCCTCGCGACATGGCGCTACGCATCCTGGCCAAGCTGACCGAGCTGGAGAGCGACCCGCTCGGCTTCAATACCACCGCACTCGTGTCACAGCCGGAACGCCGCCGGCTGCGCATCGGCGACTACCGAGTCGTCTACACGATCGACAAGGGGGAGCTGATGGTGTGGGTCGTACACATCGGACACCGCTCCACGGTCTACGACACGTAGCCGCTCCACCGTCAGTAGCAGTACCGAGCCGCGAGGATGACGACCTGACGACCTCGATGAGCGAGTCCGGATCGATCAGCTCGCGTTCCGACACGTTGATGTTCGTCAGGGCGTTCTCGTGCGCCTTGAGGAGCCGGCGAGCGTTCGCCGGAGAGCGCAGCAGGTACGAGCCCTCGCGCAGCACCGCGTGATCCTCGGCGGAGACGAGCACGGCGTTCCCGGATGCAGACCCGCCCAGCACTCCGACGCTGTAATAGTTTCTGTACTAGACTTGCAGCCATGAAGTCACCTCGTCCCGGCGGCACCGAGAACATCTCCGTCTCGATGCCCTCGGAACTCCTCGGCGCTCTGCGCACGCGCACCGGGAAACGCGGTGTGTCCGCGTACGTGACGGCGGCGGTCCGGCATCAGCTCGCCATGGACGGCCTCGCCGAGATCGTGGCCGCCTACGAAGCCGAGCACGAGCCGCTGAGTGAGGCCGAAGTCCAGGCGGCGCAGAGCGAACTGTTCGGTGACGCACCGGCGCCCTACGCGTCGAACGACAGCGCCGCGTGAAGGAGCCCGCGGCCAGGTCCCTGGTGCTCGACTCCCAGGCGCTGTCGCTGCTGCTACGCAACGATCGCCAGATGATCACCCGGATCGAGGCCGCTAGGCGCGTGGGCGTACCCGTCCTCGTGTCGGCCCTGACGGTGGTGGAAGCCGTCTACGAGAAGATGGATACCGCCCGTCTGCGCTGGCTGCTCTCCCGCCTTCAGGTCCAGGACGTCACCCAGGCGGACAGTCTCACCGCGGTGCAGCTGCTGAGCGACGCCGGCGGCCTCCACGGCCACAAGTACGCCATCGACGCCCTCGTCGCCGCGATGGCGCTCCGCTCCCCGGCACCCGTCCTCGTACTGACCTCGGATCGCGACGACTGGTCGAAGCTGTGCGGCGACCAAGTGCAGATCAAGGACGTCTGACCTCGACATCTACTCAGCTTGAATCCACCTGCTGATCGACTGCTGCTTCGTAGAAGGCATCCGCGAGAGCGATGATGATCGCGTTGATGGCTGGCCCGTCGGTGAAGAAGTAGTCGGCCATCGTGTTGTGGGCGTCCTGGTTGTCTGCGACTGCCTCCGTAACGGCTGCTTGGAAGTCTGGTGACTCCAGGAACTGCTTCTTGGAGTTCGCCTTGGTCTGCTTGACCAGGTTCGGGTCGGCGAGCAACCGCTCGACGAGCCCCTGCACGAACTCCCTGATCTGCGATGCGGTGAACGATTCGGCGCCGAAGAGATCATTCATCTTGTCTATGACGACCTGGAGCGCGACGTACTTCGGATCCTTCTTCGTACCCGTGCCGGCGGCGCTGATGCCCTTCAGTTGCCCTTCGCCTACGAGTGAGATGTCGACCGGGATCGCCTTGTTGTGCTTGACCCCGACCAGCACCACGTCGGAGAGATCCACGTCGGCCGCCCAAGCAGACTCGGCGATGACCTTCTCCAGCAGGCGCAGGAAGATCGAGAGCATCTCCATGTAGGGGTCGCCGTAGTCGACAATCTGGGACATGAAGTCATAGAGACGTACGTAGGTGGAGACGTCCTTGCGGAACAGGTCGAGCGCCTGGAGCGTGACCTTGTCCTCATCCTCGATCGCTCGCGCGTAGCGGCGCCGGAAGTCGTACTGCGCCGGGCTGATCGCCGCCGAGAGCGCGTTGTTGCCCTTCCGGGTCACCCACAGCTCGGCGACTTTGCGGACATCGTCCTCGGTGTAGATTCCGGCCTGGGCAAGCTTGTTAGCCAGGTGAACAACGACGTACGGATCGGTCTCGGTCTCCAGGGCCGCGTTCTTGAAGTACGGCTCGAAGGCTGCCTTGATGTCCTCGGGCTTGTTGGCGAAGTCGATGACGAATGTCTTGCGCTTCCACTCCCCACCAGCGGTGCGGTGAGTGCGGTTGAGCCGCGAGAGCGTCTGTACCGCGGCGACCCCTGACAGCTTCTTGTCGACGTACATCGCCGAGAGCAGGGGCTGGTCGAAGCCGGTCTGGAACTTGTTGGCGACCAGCATGATCTTGTACGAATCGCCCTTGAACGCAGCCGCCAGATCAGCCCCGGAGCCGGGGTTCATGTTGGCCTCGGTGAACTCGTCGTCCTTCGAGGGCTGCGGGCCCCAGTCGCTGTGCCAGGTCTCGTTCTCGGGCATCGCGACCTCGGCGGAGAAAGCGACCAGGGTACGGTAGTTGTACGACGCGTCCTCGGCGCGCCGCCTGGCGATGTAGGCGTCGATGGCCAGCTTGTACTTCACCGCGGACTTGCGCGAGTCGGTCACCACCATCGCCTTCGCCTTGCCTTCAAGGAGGTAAGCGACGTTGGCGTGGAAGTGCTCGACGATGATCTGCACCTTCTGGCTGATGTTCGTCGGGTGGAGCTGCACCCACCGCATCAGACCCTTGCGGGCGGTGGCTTCCTCGACCTCTCCTCCGTCGCCGCTCTCGGCCTTGCCGGCGATCTTCAATGCGGTGTCGTAGGACTGGTAGCCCTTGAGTACGTCGAGGATGTAACCCTCCTCGATCGCCTGCTTCATCGAGTAGAGGTGGAACTCGCGCGGCTTGCCGTCGGCCCCCTTGCGACCGAATAGTTCCAGCGTCTTGTTCTTCGGCGTCGCGGTGAAGGCGAAGTAGGAGATGTTCTCCGACTCGGCCCGCTCGGTCATCTCCGAGGCCAGGATCGACTCCACGTCGACCTCGCCGCCCTCCTCGATCTCCTTGACCTCCTCGGCTGTCAGCGCCTGCTTCAGCTTTGAGGAGATCTGGCCCGACTGGGAGGAGTGCGCCTCATCGGCGATAACCGCGAACCGCTTGCCCTTCAGGCCGGCGTCGGTGCGTATCTCGTCCAACGCATGCGGGAAGGTCTGCACCGTCACCGCGATGATCAGCTCACCGTTTTTCAACGCCTGCGCCAGCAGACCCGACTTCGACTTCGCACCGGCCTTGCGGACGTCTTCGGGGCTGATCGTCGCGACGATCTTGCCGGTGCCGTCGATCTGTCGGATCGCATCCTGCAACTGCGAGTCGAGCACGGTGCGGTCCACGACCACGATGACCGAGTCGAAGACCTTCTTGTCCTCGACATGCAGCCGCGCCAGCCGGTGTGCCGTCCAGGCGATGGTGTTCGTCTTCCCCGACCCAGCCGAGTGCTCGATCAGGTACCGCTGCCCGACACCCTCCTCCTTCACCGCCTCGACGATGCTCGTGACGGCCTCCCACTGGTGGAACCGCGGGAAGAGCATGCTCGTACGCCGCACCGACGTGCCGGTGGTGACGTCCCACTCCTCCTTGGTCTGCACGATCATCAGCCGCCCGATGATGTTCAGCCAGGCATGCTTCTCCCAGACCCGTTCCCACAGGTACCCCGTCGCCGACCGTCCGTCCGCCCCAGGCGGGTTGCCCGCACCGCTGTCGAAGCCCATGTTGAACGGCAAGAAGTGGGTCTTCTCCCCCTCCAGCCTTGTGGTCATCGCCGCCAGGTTGTTCGAAACAGCGAAGTGCACCAGAGCCCGATGCCCGAACGAGAGCAACGGCTCGGGGCGGCCATTCGTCAACGGAGTGCGATCCTGCTTGTACTGGTTGATCGCCTCGTCCAGCGACTCGGTAAAGTCAGTCTTCAGCTCCACCGTGGCCACCGGGAGCCCGTTGACGAAGAACACCAGGTCAATTTTGCGCTGGTCGGCGGTCGAGAAGTACACCTGACGCACCACCCGCACCCGCATCGCCTCGTAGTGCGCCGTCGTGGTCTCGTTGAGCGATGTCTCCGGACGGAACTGTGCCATCTTCAACCGACCACCACCGATGTACTGCACCCCATTGCGCAGGATGTTCAGCGTCCCACCGCCATGCTCGAGTGGCCGGTCGAGCGCCGCGGTCAGCACGTCGAGGAACTTCGCCTGCGAGCCCGCCGCCTTCAATGCCTTCTCGTACGCCGCCCTTTGCGTCTCCTCCAGCCACGCGAACAGGTCTGCAGGGAACAGCGCCCGCTCCCGGTCGTACTCGCCACCGTCACGGTCGTTCTTCGAGTACAGCCAGCCGTGATCCCGCAAGTACTCGCAAATTTCTGTCTCGAAGACCACCTCGTTGTGGTCGGCCATCACGCCGCCTCTCGTACGTCGATCTGGCCCGTCACCGCCGCCGTGATCAGTGCCGACCGACGCTCACGGGCAAGTTCGATGAATTGCTCCGATTCGGCGATGAGGGTATCGACCTTCGCGGTCTGCTCGTCGAGATGCGCCGCGATGCGCCGCTGCTCATCGACCGGCGGCATTGCTAGCGGCAACCGACCGAACGTGGCCCAGTTGCGGAAGTCAACACTCCGTTCACGCACGTTCGGGGCCTGCGTTGCAAGGAAGCCGCTGCGCCCCAGGTAGCGGAGAAGATGGGCGATATACGCCAGATCGTCCCCAGTGATGGCTTCACACACGTGATAGACCGGCGTCGCATTACCGTGACTGTCGGACACTCCAACCGCGCCCGCAAAGCCGTCGAGGGCGTGGAACACGAGGTCGCCCGATCGAATCTCTTGGTAGCCACTCTCGCTGTTGGAAAAGGTGTAGCCCTCCTCCCTGCGGTTGCTGCGAAGGGTCACAACGCCATCCCGGTAGGCGGTCACAACGCCGAGCCCCGCCACTGCGGGACGTGACAGTGGTCGCAGCACGCGCTTGACGGTTGTTTGACGTGCCTCAGATGGCGACCCCAGGAGAGCATCGTATTCTGCCTCACGCCGTTCGCGGAGCAACTCTACGAGCCGCTTCTGCTCCTCAATGAGCGTGTCGATACGGACGGTCTCGCGGTCCAGGTGGTCAGCAATGGCCCGCTGCTCCTCGGTAGGAGGAAGCGGAAACTCCTGTGCCTTGAGCAGTTGCCACGATAGATTGCGCTGAATGTCGCCGACGCCCCGCGACGAGACCACGTACGGAAATCGCGCGGCATACGACGCGAACAGGTACCGACCAAACTGCCCGTCCAGTCGCCGTGACACCTGGCAGACGATGTAGGCGGGGCTAATGATTCCACGCAGTTGCGAGATCGCGACGGACCCTCGCCACGCCTGTTGATTGTTCAGGACAAGGTCACCAGGAAGAACAAGTTGATATGCGGACGTATCCTCGCTAGTCGCATGAACGATCCGATCTGCCTTGTACGGAACGATCCCCTCGCCGAGATAGAGCGACAGCAACGGAGCGTCTGAGATGTTCGTTCGCTTCACAGGAGTCGCCAAACGACCAAGCGCCACAGCGTCCCACTCTGCGGGAATGGCTCGGAACCACGGGATGCCCGTTTCGCGCATCTGGCGTGTCACCCTTCCACCTCGCGGAGGAGGTCGAGGATCTTAGTGACCTGCTTCTCCAAATCGGAGTCGATCTCGGCGAGCGGGCGGGGCGGGATATACCTGTAGAAGTGCCGGGTGAAAGGGACCTCGTACCCGGTCCTGACCTTCGCCCAATCGATCCATGCGTCAGGCACATGCGGCCTCACCTCGGCGTCGAAGTAGGCCTGGATAACCTCGGCCTTGCCGGACGCACCAGCGGTCGAGCCACCATAGGTGAAGGGCACGTTCTCGACCTCACGCTTCTTCGAGTCCGGCTTGAACCTGCCCTTGCTGTCGTGGACAGGCTTGTCCTCATCGTCGAGGAGGGGGCGCTCGATGGTGATCGCCCAGTAGCCGAACTCGTCGTTGCGCAGCACCTTGGAGTAGTCGGGGTCGGCCTCGGTGAAGTCCGCGTACAGCCGCAGCACCTCGGCGCGGTCGGCGTCGCCGAGTTCGCGACCCTTGTCGCCAAGGTTTTTCCGCATCTTGGTCCAGAACGAGGTGCCGTCAATGAGCTGGACCAGCCCCTTGCGGTCAGCGTGCTTGGTGTTGTCGAGGATCCAGATGTAGGTGGCGATGCCAGTGTTAAAGAACATGTTGGTCGGCAGTGCGACGATCGCCTCGACCAGGTCGTTCTCAAGCAGCCACTGACGAATGCTCGACTCGTTTGGCTTCTTGGGGTCTGGAGCCCTTCCATTGGTCAGTGGCGAACCGTTCATGACGATCCCTGCCCGACCGCCGCCGTGCTCGGGGGCGCGCATCTTGTGAGTCAGGTGAAGCAGGAAAAGCATCTGCCCATCCGAGGTCGGTGGGAGACCGGGGGCAAATCGCCCGTAGGGACCCGCGGAGTCGCGCTCCTCTCTTACCGCCTTGGCATACTGCTTCCAGTCCACGCCGTAGGGCGGGTTGGACATGCAGTAGTCGAACTGGCGGCCCTTGAAGGCGTCGTCGGTGAGCGTGTTGCCAAAGGCAATATTGGTCGCGTCGTGGCCCTTGGCGAGCAGGTCGGACTTGCAGATGGCGTACGACTGCGGGTTGTACTCCTGGCCGTACAGGCTCAACTTCGCCTCAGGGTTCTGCGCGAGCAGGTGCTCTTCGGCCAGGGACAGCATGCCGCCGGTGCCGGCGGTGGGGTCGTACAGCGACCGGATGATGCTGCCCTCGGTGAGGTCGACGTCCTTCTCCGCGAACAGCAGGTCGACCAGCAGCCGGATCGCGTCGCGCGGCGTGTAGTGGTCTCCGGAGGTCTCGTTCGCGGCCTCATTGAACTTGCGGATGATGTACTCGAACGCATCCCCCATGTCTGCGTTGGACACCATCTTGGGATGCAGGTCGACGGCGCCGAAGGACTTGACGATCTCTCGCAAGAGCCCGGCCTTCTCCAGGGCCAGGATCTCCTTCTTGAAGTCGAAGTACTCGAACACGTCCACGTCGGCGGAGAACCGGTCGATGTACTCGGCGAGGTTGTCCGCCAGCCCGTCCGCATCGGCCAACAGGTTCGCGAACTCGTAGTTCGAGGTGTTGTAGAACGTCCGCCCCGTGGCCTTCTTGACCTCAATCTTGAGCCGATTCGGGTTCTCGTACCTCGCAGCCAGCTCCCGTACGGTCGCGCGGTCCGGCTCGAGTACGCAGTCGAGCCGTCTCAGGATCGTGAACGGGAGGATCACCGTCCCGTACTGGTTGGGGCGGTAGGGGCCCCGAAGCTGGTCAGCGATTGACCAGATGAAGCTACCGAGCGTGCTCACAGGTTCCTCACGAGAATCGTCTAGCAGTACCGATCACTTTGGCAGAGATAGCAGCCGCCGTCCCATGGTTCAGCCATGGCCCCTCAACCGGCTCTTACCGATCAGCCCGCGCAGCTACCGGGCGCGGCAGGCTGCGCTCCCCACGACGATCGAACTCCGTAATCACGGAGGCTCACCGGAGTGGAATCCAGCACCGGCAACCCATCCACATCCCAGCGCAATCCCAGCACGGTAGGGACGAGCAGGGGTGATGACAGGTGACGAGGGGTCAGCCATCCCAGCACCATCCCAGCACGGGGAAAACCAAGGGGTCCGACTCCAGAGAGTCGAACCCCTCCTGAACTGCACGTTTGCCAGATCAGCAACGTGATGGTACGTCATCCACTACACGTTGAAGCGGAACTCCACCACGTCGCCGTCCTGCATGACGTAGTCCTTGCCCTCCATGCGGGCCTTGCCCTTCGCGCGGGCCTCGGTGACCGAGCCGCAGGCGACCAGGTCGGCGAAGGAGATGACCTCGGCCTTGATGAAGCCGCGCTGGAAGTCCGTGTGGATGACGCCGGCGGCCTCCGGGGCGGTGGCGCCCTGCTTGATCGTCCAGGCGCGCGTCTCCTTCGGGCCCGCCGTCAGGTACGTCTGCAGGCCCAGGGTGGCGAAGCCGACGCGGCCGAGGGTGGCCATGCCCGGCTCGTCCTGGCCGACCGACTGGAGGAGTTCGAGGGCCTCCTCGTCGTCCAGCTCGACGAGGTCCGCCTCCAGCTTGGCGTTCAGGAAGATCGCTTCCGCCGGGGCGACCAGCGCGGACTGCTCCGCCTTGAAGGCGTCGTCCGTCAGCTCGTCCTCGTCCACGTTGAAGACGTACAGGAAGGGCTTGGTGGTCAGCAGGTGGAGCTCGTGGAGGAGGTCGCCCTGCTCCGTGCCCTTCGCGATGCCGCGGGAGAAGAGGGTGTGGCCCTCCTCCAGGATCTTCTGCGCCTTCTCGACCGCGGCGAGGACCGCGACCTTCTCCTTCTGGAGGCGGGACTCCTTCGTCAGGCGCGGCACCGCCTTCTCGATGGACTGGAGGTCGGCGAGGATCAGCTCGGTGTTGATCGTCTCGATGTCGTCCTTCGGCGAGACCTTGCCGTCGACGTGCACGACGTTCTCGTCCTTGAATGCGCGGATGACCTGGCAGATCGCGTCGGACTCGCGGATGTTCGCCAGGAACTTGTTGCCCAGGCCCTCACCCTCCGAGGCGCCGCGCACGATGCCCGCGATGTCGACGAAGTCGACCGTCGCCGGGAGGACCTTCTGCGAGCCGAAGATGCCCGCGAGGACGGCCAGACGGGAGTCCGGGACGCCGACGACGCCGACGTTCGGCTCGATCGTGGCGAACGGGTAGTTGGCCGCCAGCACGTCGTTCTTGGTCAGGGCGTTGAACAGGGTCGACTTGCCGACATTCGGCAGGCCGACGATTCCGATCGTGAGCGACACGTTGGCGACTTCCCGTAGCTGGAGGGGGCGGCGGCCCGGGAGTGGGCCGTCGGACAGTTTACTTTCCGATGAGTGGGGCTGGATGTACGCGTGTCCGGTGCCCCGTACCGCGGCCCGGCGGCCTACTTTGGGACCGTGGAGCGATACAGGACGCGACCGGCCCCTCACCCGCAGCGACCCCCTGCGCAGCGCGGCCGCCCGAGCGCGGCCGCGCCCCTGCCCGCGCGGGGTCCGCGGCGGGCCCCCCTCGCGCGGCGGCTGCCCCGGCCCCGGCTGACCGGCCTGGGCGGCGGGTTGTTCGCCTGCGCCGGCATGGTGGTGGCCGCGGGCATCGCCTGGCTGCTGTTCGGCTCCTCGCTCTTCGCCTACGGGCTGCTCTTCCTGCCGGTCGCGGCGGCCACCGCCCTGTGGGTGCGGCCCGCCGACCTGGTCACCGCCCCGATCAGCGTCCCCATCGCCTTCGCGGTCGGCGTCTGGCCCATCTCGGGCGGCTCCGGCGGGTTCGGCGGCCAGCTGATGGGGCTGGTGTCCGCGCTGTCCCTGCACGCCGGCTGGCTGTACGCGGGCACGCTGGCGGCCGCCCTGATCGCCGTCGTGCGCAAGGCCGTGGACATCGGGAAGCGGCGGCTGCCCCCCAGGCGGACCGCCTGACCCGCGGGCCGGGCGGGCGAACCGCCTGACCCGCCGGGAAGACCGCCGCTCCCGCGTCGCGGACGGCCCGGGCGGCCGGGCGGCCGGGCGGCCGCAGACGGCCTAGTGCTTCGCCGCCATGGCCGCGCCGACGATCCCCGCGTTGTTCTGGAGCCTGGCCGGCACGATCTCGGCCCGGATGCCCTCGATCAGCGGCAGGAACTTCTCCGGCTTGCGGCTCACGCCGCCGCCGATGATGAAGAGGTCCGGCGAGAACAGCATCTCCACGTGTGCGAGGTACTGCTGGAGCCGGTGCGCCCAGCGCTCCCAGGTGAGCTCGTGGTCCTCCTTCGCCTTCACGGACGCGCGCGTCTCCGCGTCGTGCCCCTTGAGCTCCAGGTGGCCGAGCTCCGAGTTGGGCACCAGGTGCCCGTCCGTGAACAGGGCGCTGCCGATGCCCGTGCCCAGGGTGAGCAGGATGACCGTGCCGCCCCGCCCGCGCCCGGCGCCGTAGGTCATCTCGGCGATGCCCGCGGCGTCCGCGTCGTTGAGGACCGTGACGGGCAGCCCGCCCAGTTCCCGCGAGAGCAGGCCCGCCGCGTCCTGGCCGATCCACCCCTTGTCGACGTTGGCCGCCGACCGGGTGACGCCGCCCGTGACCACGCCCGGGAAGGTCACCCCGACGGGGCCGTCCCAGTCGAAGTGGCGTACCACCTCGACGACGCAGCCGGCCACCCCGTCGGGGGTGGCCGGCTGCGGTGTCAGTACTTTGTGGCGCTCCTGCGCCAGATCGCCCCGGTCGAGATCGACCGGAGCGCCCTTGATTCCGGAACCACCGATGTCCACACCCATGATCTGCATGGACATACGGTACGAAACGAGTTACTTGTCGGCGACCAGTTCGGCGGCTTCGGCCCGCAGGTCGCGGCGCAGTTCCTTCGGGAGCGAGAAGACGATCGACTCCTCGGCCGTCTTGACGATCTCCACATCGGCGAAGCCGCGCACGGTCAGCCACTCCAGGACTTCCTCGACGAGCACCTCCGGCACCGAGGCGCCCGAGGTCAGGCCGACCGTGGTGACGCCCTCCAGCCAGGCCTCGTCGATCTCGCTCGCGAAGTCGACGAGGTGGGCGGCGCGCGCGCCGGCGTCCAGGGCGACCTCGACGAGCCGGATGGAGTTCGAGGAGTTCTTGGAGCCGACGACGATGACCAGGTCGGAGTCGGCGCCCATCACCTTGACGGCCGCCTGGCGGTTGGAGGTGGCGTAGCAGATGTCGTCGCTGGGCGGCGAGACGAGCAGCGGGAACTTGGTCTTCAGGGCGTCGACCGTCTCCATCGTCTCGTCGACGGAGAGGGTGGTCTGCGACAGCCAGACGACCTTCGACTCGTCGCGCACCTCGACGTTCGCCACGTCGTCCGGGCCGTCCACGATCGTGATGTGGTCGGGGGCCTCGCCGGAGGTGCCGATGACCTCCTCGTGGCCCTCGTGGCCGATGAGGAGGATGTCGAAGTCCTCGTTCGCGTAGCGGATGGCTTCCTTGTGGACCTTGGTGACCAGCGGGCAGGTCGCGTCGATCGTCGCGAGCTTGCCGCGCGCCGCCTCCTCGTGCACCACCGGCGCGACGCCGTGCGCGGAGAACATCACGATGGAGCCCTCCGGCACCTCCTCCGTCCGCTCGACGAAGATCGCGCCCTTCTTCTCCAGCGTCTGGACGACGTACTTGTTGTGCACGATCTCGTGCCGGACGTACACCGGCGCGCCGTACTGCTGGAGGGCCTTCTCGACAGCGATCACGGCTCGGTCCACACCCGCGCAGTAGCCGCGGGGGGCGGCGAGCAGAACGCGACGGGAAGCGGGAGCGGGGGCGGGAGCAGTCATGGTCTCCATCGTACGGGGGTCTCCAGGAGGCCCGCGGTCGCCCGCTCGGCACAGACTGGTTCGGATGGCCGTGCCGACCGCCCCCCGGAGGAACGATGGCGTCCGTGACGGATTCCAGTACCCCGCCCGCCGCCCTGCGGCGGAGCCTCGGATTCCGGGATCTGGTCGTCTACGGGCTCCTCTTCATCGCCCCGATGGCGCCGGTCGGGGTCTTCGGCACGCTGGACGCCAGGTCCCACGGGGCGGTGGCGCTCGTCTACCTCGTCGCGACGGCGGCGATGGCCTGCACGGCCTACAGCTACGCCCAGATGGTGCGGGTGGCCCCGCAGGCCGGTTCCGTCTTCACGTACGCCCGCAAGGGGCTCGGTGAGGGTCCGGGGCTGATCGCGGGCTGGATGGCGATGCTCGACTACCTGCTGATCCCGGCCGTGGCGTACCTGTTCTCGGGGATCGCCATGAACGCCCTGGTGCCGGAGGTCTCCCGGTGGGTGTGGACGGCCCTGGCGGTGGGGGTCACCACGCTGCTCAACCTGCGGGGCGTACGGGCGGCCGCGCGCGTGGGCTTCGCCGTGCTGGCGATGGAGGTCCTGGTCCTGCTGGTGTTCCTGGTCTCCGCCGTGACGGTGCTGGTCCGCGACGGGGCGCAGCGCGGCTGGCTCTCCCCGCTGACCGGCGACGGCTCGCTGGGCTTCTCCCTCGCCGCCGTGCTCGGCGCGGTGTCGGTCGCCGTGCTCTCGTACCTCGGTTTCGACGCCATCGCCTCCTTCGCCGAGGAGGTGACGGGGGGATCGGAGCGGGTGGCCCGGGCGGTGCTGTTCTGCCTGGGCCTGACCGGCGTGCTGTTCCTCGCGCAGACCTACCTGGCGGCGCTGCTCACCCCCGTCTCCGCGGCCGAGCTGGCGGCCGATCCGGCGTTGCAGGGGCCGGCCTTCTACAACTCCGTGGAGTCCTCGGTGGGCCCCTGGCTGCACGACCTGGTCGCGGTCAGCAAGGCGATCGGGGCGGCGTTCGCGGCGCTGGCCGGTCAGGCGGCGGCGGGCCGGCTGCTGTTCGCGATGGCCCGCGAGGGGCGGTTGCCGCGCGCCCTGTCCCGCACTTCGGGCGGGACGCCGCGTCCCGCCCTGCTGGTGGCGGCGACGGTGACGCTGGTCGCCGCCGTGTGGGCGGCCCGGCGCGACGACGGGCTGGACCACCTGGTCTCCGTGGTGAACGTCGGGGCCCTGGTGGCCTTCACCCTGCTGCACGCCTCGGTGATCGGCTGGTTCGTGGTCAAGCGGCGCGGGGGCGCGCCGCACTGGGGGAAGCACCTGGTGGCCCCGCTGCTCGGCGCGGTCGTGACGGTGGCGGTGATCGTCGAGGCCTCCTGGACCGCGCAGCTGGTGGGGGCGGTGTGGCTGGCGGTGGGCCTGGCGCTGCTGTTCGTACAGCGCGGCCGGACCGGCGGCGACCCGCGGGGCGCGAACCGGGGCGGACCGGGCGCCGGACCGGGCGGAGGACCGGGCGCCGGACCGGCCGGACAGGGCGCCGGCGGGGACCCGCCGGTGCGCGACACCCGCCCCGGGGCCTGAGACGCTGTCAGCCGCGCCCGTTAGCCTGCGTGCATGGGACTGAATACGTCGGCCGAGGCGCCGCTGCCGGTAGGCCAAGTGTCCCGGCTCATCGGGGGCTGGATCGAGCGGCTCGGCCAGGTGTGGGTGGAGGGGCAGATCACGCAGCTCTCGCGGCGGCCGGGGGCGGGGGTGGTCTTCCTGACGCTGCGCGACCCCTCGCACGACATCTCGGTGAGCGTGACCTGCTTCCGGCAGGTCTACGACGAGGTCGCGGACGCGGTCTCGGAGGGCGCGAGGGTCGTCGTACTGGCCAAGCCGGAGTGGTACGCCCCGCGCGGGCAGCTGTCCCTGCGGGCCACGGAGATACGGCCGGTCGGCATCGGCGAGCTGCTCGCCCGCCTGGAGCGGCTCAAGCGGTCCCTGGCCGCCGAGGGGCTGTTCGCGGCGGACCGCAAGAAGGAGCTGCCCTTCCTGCCCCAGCTGATCGGGCTGGTGGTGGGGCGGGCCTCGGCCGCCGAGCGGGACGTCCTGGAGAACGCCCGGCGCCGCTGGCCGGCGGTGCGCTTCGAGGTGCGCAACGTCGCCGTCCAGGGGGTGCACGCGGTGCCCCAGGTGGTCCGGGCGGTCCAGGAGCTCGACGCCCTGCCCGAGGTCGACGTGATCATCGTGGCCCGCGGCGGCGGCAGCGTCGAGGATCTGCTGCCCTTCTCCGACGAGCAGGTCGTACGGGCCGTCGCCGCGGCCCGCACCCCGGTGGTCTCGGCGATCGGCCACGAGCCCGACTCACCGCTGCTGGACCTGGTGGCCGACCTGCGGGCCTCGACGCCCACGGACGCGGCGAAGAAGGTCGTCCCGGACGTGGGTGAGGAGCTGGAGCGCGTGCGCCAGCTCCAGGGCCGCGCACTGCGGGCGGTCCGCGGGCTGCTCGACCGGGAGGAGCGGGGGCTGTCGCACGCGCTCGGCCGGCCGGTGTTCGTCCATCCGCGGCGGATGGTGGAGAGCCGCGAGGACGAGCTGGACGCGCTGCTGGCGCGCAGCCGCCGCACGCTCGGGCATCTGCTGGACCGGGCCGATTCCGAGCTCGGCCACACCCTCGCCCGGGTGGTCGCGCTGTCGCCGGCCGCCACCCTGGAGCGCGGGTACGCGGTGCTCCAGCGGGCCGACGGGCACGTGGTGCGCTCGCCCGGGGAGGTGTCGGCGGACGACGTGCTGCGCGCCCGGGTCGCGGAGGGCGCGTTCTCCGTACGGGTGGCCCCGGAGTAGCGCCCGCCGACCGGGCGCCGCACGCGGGAGCCGCCCCGTGTGACGCCGTACCGCCGCAACACGTTCGTCGTACGACACGCAGAGGATGGATGAGGGAATGACAGAGGCCGGATCGGCGCTGGGGTACGAGCAGGCGCGGGACGAGCTCATCGAGGTCGTCCGCAAGCTGGAGGCCGGTGGGACCTCGCTGGAGGACTCGCTCGCGCTCTGGGAGCGGGGCGAGGAGCTGGCGAAGGTGTGCCGGCACTGGCTGGAGGGCGCCAGGGCGCGGCTGGACTCGGCACTGGCCGAGCGGGACGCGGCCGAGGGGGGCGGGGAGTGATCCCGGTCACCCGGAACCGGAGATAGTTGAAAGTTCACCTACTTTCGCCGTACAGTCGGGGACATCGCTTCACCTCCGTATGGAAGAAGGCTTTCCGATGTCTCTCGTTCTTGACTCCGCCGCCCAGGACCTCCTGTTCCGTGAGGCCCGCACCGCCAACTCGTTCTCCGACGAGCCGGTGACCGAGGAGCAGGTCCAGGCGATATACGACCTGGTGAAGTACGGTCCCACCGCCTTCAACCAGACCCCGCTGCGTATCACCCTGGTCCGCTCCCCCGAGGCCCGCGAGCGCCTCGTGAAGCACATGGCCGCGGGCAACGACGCCAAGACCGCCACCGCGCCGCTGGTCGCGATCCTGGCCGCCGACAACGAGTTCCACGAGGAGCTCCCGCACCTGCTGCCGCACTTCCCGCAGGCGAAGGACGCGTTCTTCTCGGAGCGCCCGGTGCGCGAGCAGTCCGCGCTGCTCAACGCCGCGCTGCAGGCCGCGTACTTCATCATCGGCATCCGCGCCGCCGGCCTGGCCGCGGGCCCGATGACCGGTGCCGACTTCGCCGGCATCCAGAAGGAGTTCCTGGACGCCGACCACACCCCGCTGATGGTCGTCAACATCGGCAAGCCGGGCACGGAGGGCACGTTCCCGCGCTCCCCGCGCCTGGAGTTCGACCAGGTCATCACCACGGTCTGAGCCGCCGCACAGGCGCCGCACCGCGTCGCCGCACCGTGTGACGCGTGATGTACGAAGCCGCCCGCCCCGGGATCCCGG
>NZ_JBHXRU010000015.1:0-59684 GCF_042716255.1 Streptomyces sp. NPDC058662
GGTGTCCACGGCCTCCCCCGCGGGCCCCGCCCCCGAGGAGCCGGCGGTGTCCGCGGGCGCCGGCGCGGGCGAGCTGACCCGCCGCCGGTTCGTGGCGCGCACGGTCGGCGGGGCCGCGGCCGCCGTGGCTATCGCCACCGTCGGGAACGGCGCCCACACGGTGCTGCGCGGCCCGAGCGTACGGCGGGTGCGGGTCCCCCTGGCCAAGCTGCCGCGCGCGGCGCACGGCTTCCGGATCGCCGTCGTCAGCGACGTCCACCTCGGACCGGTCCTGGGCCGCGCCCACGCGCAGCGCATCGTCGAGACCGTCAACCGCACCCAGCCCGACCTCATCGCCATCGTGGGTGACCTCGTGGACGGCGACGTCCACGACCTCGGCCCCGCCGCCGAACCGCTGCGCCACCTCAGCGCCCGCCACGGCACGTACTTCGTCACGGGGAACCACGAGTACTTCTCCGGCGCCGAGCAATGGGTCGACCACGTCCGCGAACTCGGCCTGAACCCGCTGGAGAACGCCCGCCGCGCGCTCCCGCACTTCGACCTGGCGGGCGTGAACGACATCGCGGGCGAGGCCGAGGGCAGCGGCCCGGACTTCGGCGCGGCCCTCGGCGACCGGGACCGCTCCCGCGCCGCCGTGCTCCTCGCGCACCAGCCGGTCGTCATCCACGACGCGGTCCGGCACGGGGTGGACCTCCAGCTCTCCGGCCACACCCACGGCGGTCAGCTCTGGCCCGGCAACTACCTGGCCGAGCTGGCCAACCCCACCGTGGCCGGGCTGGAGCGCTACGGCGACACCCAGCTGTACGTGTCCCGTGGGGCAGGTGCCTGGGGACCCCCGGTCCGGGTCGGCGCGCCCTCGGACATCACCGTCGTCGAGCTCGCCTCGTACCAGGCCTGACCGAACCCGACCGGGCCCGGCCGGCGGTCGCGGCCCGGGGCGGCTCCGTCAGACGGGGTCCGGGGCCGACGCCTTCTTGCGGGAGGCCGTCGCCTGGGCCATGCCGGGCAGGAAGTCCGCGAACAGCTCGTGGACTTCCCGCACCAGCGGCCGCAGCACCCGGAACCGGGCCAGGACGATGCCGCGCGTCGTGAGCTGCGCGCCGCGCTCGGCGAGCCGCCGCGTCTTCTCGCTGTTCGGGGACCGGTCGAAGACCCAGTACAGGACCAGGCCCATCTGCGAGAGCCACATCAGCTCCGGCAGTACGTCGGCGAGTTCGGCCGGCACTTTGGTCTTCGCGCCGGCCAGCACCTCGCGGTGGATGGCGATGGCGGCCTGGCGCGCGGGTTCCGACTCGGGGGAGAACGGGCTGAGCGGGCTCTCCGGGTCCGCCGCGTTCTTGAAGAACTGAGAGGCGAACTCGTGGTACGGGGCGGCGATGTCCATCCAGCTCGTGAGCACGCCCGCGAGCCGCTTCTGCAGGTCGCTCTCCTGGTCGAGGATGGGCCTGACCGCCGCCTGGTGGGCGGCGCCGATCCGGTCGTAGAACCCCTGGACCAGGTGTTCCTTCGACTCGAAGTAGTAGTAGGCGTTGCCGACCGAGACGCCGGCCTCCTTCGCGATACCCCGCATCGTCGTCTTGTCGAAACCGCGCTCCTGGAAGAGGCGGAGCGCGGTTTCGAGGATGAGCGTGCGGGTCTGCTCGCTCTTGGGAGCCTTCTGATCAGTCACGGTGCACGAGCCTATCCGGGCACGGAGCACTGGTCGTCACAGGCCGGTGCCCGGGGGTCCTGCGGGAGTTCCCCGCCCCGGACCGCCTGCCGCCACCTCGCGGCGGTGTGCATGGCGGCCCGGGCGAAGGGCCGTCCGGCGGGCGTGGCGAGCCAGTCGGCCTTCTGCCGGTGCTCGGCCAGGGCCCACAGGCACACGACGAGGGCGTCGGTACCGGTCCACACCTGCCCGGAGTCCCCGATGACGGTGATCTCCTTGAGCGTCGAGGCGTGGTCGAGCCGGGGGTACCGCCACCGCGCGTCGTGGGACGCGGCGGGGACCAGGGTGAGCGGGACCAACTGGGGCTGTGCGATCAGCCAGTGGCGGATGTGCACACACAGCGGGCAGTGGGCGTCGTAGAGGACGGTCAGTCCCTTGACCGCGGCCGTCACCGCTCAGGCTCCGGCCGGGGCGGTCCACCCCTGGGGGGCGACGGGCGGGGTCTGCCGGCGCTCCATGATCCCCCGGCGGCGCATCCTGTTCAGCACCCAGACGTTGCCGAGGTGCATGACCCCGAGGACCAGCAGGACGACGCCGAGCTTGACCGACAGGGCGTCGAAGAGGTCGCGGGCGTTGACGATGTCCTCGCCCGAGCGGAGGTAGAGCGTCACGAAGCCGATGTTCACGAGGTAGAAGCCCACCACCAGGAGCTGGTTGACGGCGTCGGCGAGCTTCTCGTTCCCCTGGAGGACGTCGCCGATGAAGACCCGGCCGTTGCGGCTGAGGGTGCGGGCCACCCAGACGGTGAGGCCGATGCTGATGAGCAGGTAGATGACGTACGCGACCACGGTGAGGTCCATAGTCCCCAGCCCCCTTTGAACGTGTTCAACTGCTGACGTCGTTGACTCTAGGGCCTTTTTTGAACAAGTTCAAGCGAACGGCGCGAGGCGCTCGGGACGCGGGCCGGGGCCCGGTCGCCCGGGTGCGGGAACGCCGAAGGCCCCGCCCCCGGAGTGGTCTCCGGGGGCGGGGCCTTCGGTGTGCGCAGGGATCAGAAGCGGCGCGTGATGAGGGCGCGCTTGACTTCCTGGATCGCCTTCGTGACCTCGATGCCGCGCGGGCACGCGTCGGTGCAGTTGAAGGTCGTGCGGCAGCGCCACACGCCGTCCTTGTCGTTCAGGATCTCCAGCCGCTGCTCGCCGGCCTCGTCGCGCGAGTCGAAGATGAAGCGGTGCGCGTTGACGATCGCCGCCGGGCCGAAGTACTGGCCGTCGTTCCAGAACACCGGGCACGAGGACGTGCACGCGGCGCACAGGATGCACTTGGTGGTGTCGTCGAAGCGCTCGCGGTCCTCGGCGGACTGCAGGCGCTCACGCGTCGGCTCGTTGCCCTTGGTGACCAGGAACGGCATGACGTCCCGGTACGCCTGGAAGAAGGGCTCCATGTCGACGATGAGGTCCTTCATCACCGTGAGGCCCTTGATGGCCTCGACCGTGATGGGCTTCTCCGGGTTGATGTCCTTGATCAGCGTCTTGCAGGCGAGCCTGTTCTTGCCGTTGATCCGCATCGCGTCGGAGCCGCAGATGCCGTGTGCGCAGGAACGCCGGAAGGTCAGCGTGCCGTCGAGGTCCCACTTGATCTTGTGGAGACCGTCGAGCACGCGCTCCTTCGGGTCGATCTCGATCTGGAAGTCCTGCCACTGGGACTCGTCGGAGACCTCGGGGTTGAAGCGGCGGATCCGGAAGGTGACCGTGATGTACGGCGAGGCCGCGGCCGCCGCTTCCATCTTGTCCAGGGTCGGGGTAGCCATCAGTACTTACGCTCCATCGGCTGGTAGCGGGTCGTGACGACCGGCTTGTAGTCGAGCCGGATCGAGTCCGAGCCGTCGGCTCCGACCTCGCGGTACGCCATGGTGTGGCGCATGAAGTTGACGTCGTCGCGGTTCGGGTAGTCCTCGCGGTAGTGACCGCCGCGGGACTCCTTGCGCGCGAGCGCGGAGACGGCCATGACCTCGGCCAGGTCGAGCAGGTTGCCCAGCTCGATGGCTTCCAGCAGGTCCGTGTTGAAGCGCTTGCCCTTGTCCTGGACGGACACGTTCTTGTAGCGCTCGCGCAGCTCCGCGATCTTCTCGACCGCGGTCTTGATGGTCTGCTCCGTACGGAACACCATCACGCACGCGTCCATCGTCTCCTGGAGCTCCAGACGCAGGTCGGCGACCCGCTCGTTGCCCGTGGAGTTGCGCAGCCGCTCGACCTGCTCCTCGACGAGGGAGGCCGGGTTCTCGGGGAGCTCGACGTAGTCGTTCTCCTGCGAGTACCTGGCCGCCGCGATGCCCGAGCGCTTGCCGAAGACGTTGATGTCCAGCAGCGAGTTGGTGCCCAGGCGGTTCGCGCCGTGCACCGACACGCACGCGACCTCGCCGGCCGCGTACAGGCCCGGGACGACGGTGGTGTTGTCGCGCAGGACCTCACCCTCGACGTTGGTCGGGATGCCGCCCATGGCGTAGTGCGCGGTGGGCTGGATCGGGATCGGGTCCGTGTACGGCTCGATGCCCAGGTACGTGCGCGCGAACTCGGTGATGTCCGGGAGCTTGGCGTCGAGCTGCTCCGGCGGCAGGTGCGTCAGGTCCAGGTACACGTGGTCGCCGGCCGGACCGCAGCCGCGGCCCTCACGGATCTCGGTGTAGATGGAGCGCGAGACGACGTCACGGGACGCGAGGTCCTTCATGACCGGCGCGTACTTCTCCATGAAGCGCTCGCCGTCCTTGTTGCGGAGGATGCCGCCCTCACCGCGGGCGCCCTCCGTCAGCAGGATGCCCATGCGCCAGATGCCCGTCGGGTGGAACTGGAAGAACTCCATGTCCTCCAGCGGCAGGCCGCGGCGGTAGCAGGCCGCCTGGCCGTCACCCGTGAGGGTGTGCGCGTTGGAGGTCACCTTGAAGAACTTGCCGGTGCCGCCGGAGGCGTAGATGACGGCCTTGGCCTGGAACACGTGGATCTCGCCGGTGGCGAGCTCGTACGCGACCACGCCGGCCGACTTCTTGACGCCGTCGACCTCGACGATGAGCTGGTCCAGGACGTAGAACTCGTTGAAGAACTCCACGCCCTCCTTGACGCAGTTCTGGTACAGCGTCTGGAGGATCATGTGACCGGTGCGGTCCGCGGCGTAGCAGGACCGGCGGACCGGCGCCTCGCCGTGGTTGCGCGAGTGGCCGCCGAAGCGGCGCTGGTCGATGGTGCCGTCCGGGGTGCGGTTGAACGGCAGGCCCATCTTCTCCAGGTCGAGGACGGCGTCGATGGCCTCCTTCGCCAGGATCTCGGCGGCGTCCTGGTCGACCAGGTAGTCACCGCCCTTGACCGTGTCGAAGGTGTGCCACTCCCAGTTGTCCTCTTCCACGTTGGCCAGCGCGGCGGCCATGCCGCCCTGCGCGGCGCCCGTGTGGGAGCGGGTGGGGTAGAGCTTGGTCAGCACGGCGGTGCGGCTGCGCTTCGTCGCCTCGATGGCGGCGCGCATGCCCGCGCCGCCCGCGCCGACGATGACGGTGTCGTACTTGTGGATCTTCATTGGTTTCGCCTCAGCCCCGTTGCCTAGCGGATGTTCGGGTCGAAGGTGAAGATCACCAGCGTGCCCAGAAGAATGGTGAACACCGTGGCGGTGTAGAGCAGGCCCTTCAGCCACAGCCGCGTGTTGGCGCGCTCCGCGTAGTCGTTGATGACGGTGCGCAGGCCGTTGGCGCCGTGCAGCATCGCCAGCCACAGCATCAGCAGGTCCCAGATCTGCCAGAACGGGGACGCCCAGCGGCCGGCCACGAAGGCGAAGCCGATCTTGGAGACGCCGCCGTCGAGGACCAGCTGGATCAGCAGGTGGCCGATGACGAGGACGACGAGCACGATGCCCGACAGGCGCATGAAGAGCCACGCGGCCATCTCGAAGTTGCCGCGGGTCGAGCGCGGGGTCTTCGACGTCCGCTTGCGCGGGGCCTCGATGTACGGCGCCGGGTTGTCGGTGTCGTAGAGGCTCGCGCCTTCCACGTCGCCGATGGCCTGGGCGGAAGAAGTGTCAGAAGACATACGTGTCACTTCCCGAACAGTTCGAGGTAGGCGTGGCCCAGGACGGGGTAGAGCGCCCCGACCATCAGCACGATCCAGATGCTCACGACAGTCCAGAGCATCTGCTTCTGGTAGCGCGGGCCCTTGGACCAGAAGTCCACAGCGATGACACGGAGACCGTTGAGCGCGTGGAACAGGATTGCGGCGACGAGGCCGTACTCCAGCAGCGCGACGATCGGAGTCTTGTAGGTAGCCACGACATCGTCGTACGCCTCGGGAGAGACGCGGACGAGTGCGGTGTCGAGGACGTGTACGAACAGGAAGAAGAAAATGAGGACGCCGGTGACTCGATGAGCCACCCAGGACCACATTCCTTCCCGGCCGCGGTACAACGTTCCAGCCGGCACGGAAAACCCTCCGGAAGCGGGGCGGGGGCCAGCCGGCTTCGTTGTCGGTCGGGCCCGGCCGGGTACGGTCCTCCGGCCCCGGACATCGTAGCGACGCTTTGTCGGTTCCTTCGCGCGGGGGCCGTCGGTGTGATCAAACAGGCACGGACGGACTATCCCACAGGGGCGAATAGTCCGATTTCCGCCGCGGACAGTCCATCTGCCGAGGTCAGCCAGCGTGTCACATCGGCCAGTCTGGCCTGCGCGACGCGGCGGAGCTCATCGGCGGAGATCGCGCGCTCCTCGTCCACCTCGTGTCCCATGCGGCGCCGGATGGCGCCCAGGAGCTGGTCCGCCCGCTCCTCCGGCGGATGCCCGTCCAGGCAGATCACGAAGGCGTGGCCGAACTTCCGTTCGTACGCGGCGTGCGCGGCGTCGAGGGCCAGCAGGGCCGCGTACGGGGCCCCGTGGCCCAGTTCCTCCGAGGACTCGCCGGCCAGCGCCTCCGTCAGATCGGCCTGGGAGAGGTCGTACGAGGCCTCGTCGGCGGCGGCGAGCAGCGCGCCGGTGTCGGGGTAGGGGCGGTGGGCGGCCAGCCGGTGCGCCCAGCGGCGGCTTCCGCAGCAGTGCAGCAGGACGGCCTGGGCGGTCTCGGGGGAGAGGGCGTTGAACCGCGCGAGTCCGGGGCCGTGTGCGGGGTCGGAGCCGCCGCGGGCCTGGGCCGGAAGGGGGCTGGACAGCAGGGGGCTCCTCGGGGCGCGGCGCGGGTGTACCGCCACGCTATCGACGAGGGGTGGGGAGTGTCGTACCCATACGGATATTTCACCCGGAAGTGAGCCGAAAGGATGACGCGGCGGCCGCCGACGCCGTGTTGCGGGGGCCCAGAACGGGAACGTACAGCGGGGACACGGCGAAGGGCACGGCGTCGGGACGCGGCGGAGGGCGGGCGGCAGGCGGGGCGGGAGGCGGGGCGGGAGGCGGGGGCGGCGGCCCCGGGCCGGTGCCGGAGGATGGAGGTGCGAGGGTGTGCGGAGAGGGGAGGACGACCGAGGCCGCCACCCCCCACAGGAGAGGCCCCGGTCGCCATCCGTCACGGGCTCGTGCGACAAGCCCGTACCCCTGTCAGCGCCCCGAGTGCGTTTTGTGTCACACCCCGCTCCGCGCAGGATTGGTTGCTGGTTGTACAACTCGTGGACGAGAGGTACTTGAAAGCCGTAACGTGCTGATTTGCGCCACACGTACAGGACAGTGAACGGGTTGGGGACTTTGCTGGGGGACGACGCGGAGCTGACCGCCGCGGTGCTCGCGGCACAGGACGGCGACGAGGACGCGTTCCGGACTGTGTACCGCGCCGTGCACCCACGCCTGCTCGGATACGTACGCACGCTCGTCGGGGACGGCGACGCCGAGGACGTGACCTCCGAGTCCTGGCTGCAGATCGCCCGCGACCTCGACTCCTTCACCGGCGACGCCGACCGCTTCCGGGGCTGGGCCGCGCGCATCGCCCGCAACCGCGCCCTCGACCACATCCGCATGCGCGGCCGCCGGCCCGCCATCGGCGGCGACGAGACCGAGCTGACCGGCCGGGCCGCCGACTGCGACACCGCCGGCGAGGCCATGGAGGCCCTCTCCACCGGTATGACCATGGCGCTGATCGCCCAGCTCCCGCAGGACCAGGCCGAGGCCGTCGTGCTGCGGGTCGTGGTCGGACTGGACGCCAAGAGCGCGGCCGAGACCCTGGGCAAGCGCCCCGGCGCCGTACGGACCGCCGCGCACCGGGGCCTGAAGAGGCTGGCCGAGCTGCTCGGGGCGCAGGACGCGCAGGGCGACTTCGGGCCGGGTGCTGAGACGGACTCGGAAGGTGGAGCTCCGGTCGGCCATAATGCCGGTGGCCGGACTCGGGACGGCGGGGGCGGGAGGGATCTCGACGCCGTACCCGCGCAGCGTGGCCACGGCGGGGGCCTCGTAGAACAAACCGGTGTGACGCATTCACGTTGGCGGACGCAGAAGGACATGTGATGGCCGACGAGCGCGACAGGTGGCTGGACAGGGCCGCGGCGGACAGACTGCTGCGCGGCGAGCCGGTCGAACCTGTGGGCCCGGCCGCCGCTCCCCGCGCCCGGACCGAGGCCGCCCGGCTCCGCGCCGCGCTCGACGCCCTGGCCGGACCGCCTCCGCCCCCCGGGGAACTGCCCGGGGAAGCGGCGGCTCTGGCCGCCTACCGCGCCGCCCGGCCCGCCGCGGCGCCCGCGTCGGCGGGCCGGCCCGGGACAGCCGCGCCCCCTGGGCAGCTGGTCGAGATCGGCCTCCTCATCCCCGCGCCCCGGCGCCGGCGCGCCGTGCGCTTCGGACTGGCGGCCGCTCTGGCGAGCGTCGCGGTCGGCGGGCTGGCCGCGGCCGCGGGAGCCGGACTGCTCGACGTGCCGCGCCACGACACCGCGGGGCCCGGACCGGCGCTGTCGGTCAGCGCCGACGGCGCCCCGGTCCCGGCCGGCAGCGAGGACCCGGCCCTCGTCCCGCCGCCGGGGCCCACTCCGTCGCCTCCGGGGGCCGACGCCTCCGCCCCGGGGCTCTTCGGCGACGGCCGGACCCCGGAGGCGACGGAGCGTACGTACACGGACCGGGAACCCGCCGCGGGGGCCTCCCAGGACCCGGCGGCGACGAGCGGGGCGGGCAAGGGCGTCCAGGGCGGCAAGGGCGGCAAGGACGAGCGCGACGGCGCCCGCAACGGCCTGACGGACGGCACCGTGCGGGAACGCGAGCGGGACCGGGAGAGCCGGCTGCGCGCGCGCATCCTGTGCGAGGACTACCGGGCGGGCCACCTCAACGACGACCGGCGCAAGCGCCTCTCGGACCTGGCCGGCAGCCGGGGCGAGATCGCGCACTTCTGCGAGTCGGTCCTGGACGGCGTGTCCCACACCCGCGGCGACGCTCCTGGTACGTCCGCGGGCCCGGGCGGGGAGACCGGGGTCCTGCTGGCGCCGACGCCCTCCCCGGGCCGGCTGCAGGATTCCGGGGCGGTGCGCGACCGCCGCTGACGCGGCCGGGGAGCGGCCGGCACGTACGGGGGAACGCGTGCTGACGCATCCGCTGACACGCCTGTAACACTTTTCGAACCGGTGGCGCAGTACGTAGCGAGCCGACTGGTCATCGGCCGCGCATGAGCCGGGGTTCCCCCCGTACCCCTGGGCTCTGCGCAACTGGCGCGGGCGGGGCACGTTCCCCCGGTCCCGCCCGCGCCCCTTACGTCCGACCCGCAGCCGGGTCGGCCCGGCCTCACCAGTAGACGACGACCTTGTCGCCGACCTTAACCTGGTCGAAGAGCGCCGACAGCTTCCCCTTGTCCCGGACGTTCACGCAGCCGTGCGAGGCGCCGTTGTATCCGCGGGCGGCGAAGTCCGCCGAGTAGTGCACCGCCTGGCCGCCGCTGAAGAACATCGCGTACGGCATCGGCGTGTGGTAGATCGTCGACGTCCAGTCCTTGGCCTTCCAGCCCACGTTGAACACGCCCTCACGGGTCGGGGTGTTCTCCGAGCCGAAGCGCACGTCCATCGTGGAGACGACCTTGCCGTCGATCATCCAGGCGAGGGTGCGGCTCTCCTTGCTGATGCACATGACCCGGCCCTCCATACAGCGGGGGTCAGGGGCGTCGGCCTCGTTGACCACCGGCGGGCGCAGCTCGTCGGCGGTGGGCTTCTTGGTGGCGGCCTGGATCTTCTTCCAGGTGGGCTCGTCGACCGAACCGGTGGCGGTCAGGCCGTTCTTCGACTGGAAGGCCTTCACGGCGGCCGTGGTCTTCGAGCCGTAGAAGCCGGTCGGCGCGACCGTCATCAGCTTGAGCTGCTTCAGGCGGGCCTGGAGCTCGCGGACCTGCTCGCTGTCGTCGCCGTTGGCCATGACCTGCTTCACCGTCGGCGAGGGCTTGACCGAAGCGGACGGCGAGGTGGAGGCCGAAGCGGATGGCGAGGCCGACGGCGAGGCGTCACCGGGCTTGGCGTCGGTGGACGGGGAGGCGGAAGGTGAGGCGTCCGCCGTGGGCGCGGACGGAGCCGAGGAGGAGGAGCCCGCGGACTCCGCCTTCTGCGGACCGCAGGCGGTCGCGGCGAGCGCGACGGCGGTGGCCAACCCGAGCGTGCGGATTATGACTCTTTGGCGGTGCATTGGCAGTCCCCCGATTTCAACGTCGTGTATGTAGGTGATGCCTGGCGCGCGTGGAGAGTTGCACGGGGTCCCGGGATGTTGCGCCATTGTGACCAGGGGGCGTTCGCACTCTTACGCAGCGGTGGCTGGCAGAGGTTGTATCAGCCCCGGGCACCGCTTGCTCCACGGAGGTCACGCATGGCACGTACCGAAAGCGGAATCCCGATCGAACCTGTTTACGGATCCGAGGACCTGACGGGGTGGGACCCGATGGAGGAACTGGGCGAACCGGGAGGATTCCCCTACACCCGGGGCATCTACCCGAACATGTACACCGGTCGGCCGTGGACCATGCGGCAGTACGCCGGTTTCGGCACCGCCACCGAGTCCAACGAGCGGTACCGGCGGCTCATCGCGGGCGGCGGCACCGGACTGTCCGTCGCCTTCGACCTGCCGACCCAGATGGGCTACGACTCCGACGCCCCGCTCGCACACGGCGAGGTGGGCCGGGTCGGGGTCGCGATCGACTCGCTCGACGACATGCGGACCCTCTTCGACGGGATCCCGCTCGACCGCGTCTCCACCTCGATGACCATCAACGCGCCCGCCGCGCCGCTCCTGCTGCTCTACCAGCTGGTGGCCGAGGAGCGGGGCGTCACGGGCGGTCAGCTCACCGGGACCGTCCAGAACGACGTGCTCAAGGAGTACATCGCGCGCGGGACGTACATCTTCCCGCCCGCGCCCTCCCTGCGGCTGACGGCCGACACCTTCCGCTACTGCCGGGTCGAGACGCCCCGGTGGAACACCATCTCCATCTCCGGCTACCACATGGCCGAGGCGGGGGCCTCGCCCGTGCAGGAGGTGGCCTTCACCCTCGCGGACGGCATCGCGTACGTCCGCACCGCGCTGGCCGCCGGTATGGCCGTCGACGAGTTCGCCCCCCGGCTCTCCTTCTTCTTCGTCGCCCGCACCACCCTCCTGGAGGAGGTCGCGAAGTTCCGCGCGGCCCGGCGGATCTGGGCCCGCGTCATGCGCGAGGAGTTCGGGGCCCGGGACCCGAAGTCGCTGATGCTGCGCTTCCACACCCAGACCGCGGGCGTCCAGCTGACCGCCCAGCAGCCGGAACTCAACCTCGTACGGGTGGCCGTGCAGGCCCTGGCCGCCGTCCTGGGCGGCACGCAGTCGTTGCACACCAACTCCTTCGACGAGGCGATCGCCCTGCCGACCGAGAAGTCGGCCCGGCTCGCGCTGCGCACCCAGCAGGTCCTGGCGCACGAGACGGACGTGCCGCACACGGCGGATCCGTTCGCGGGGTCCTACGCGGTCGAGCGGATGACCGACGACCTGGAGGCGGCCGCCCTGGCGCTGATGCGGCGCGTCGAGGACCTGGGAGGCGCGGTCGCGGCCATCGAGGCCGGCTTCCAGAAGGCCGAGATCGAGCGCAACGCCTACCGCATCGCGCGGGAGACGGAGAGCGGGCAGCGGGTGGTGGTCGGGGTGAACCGCTTCGCGCTGGACCGGGAGGAGCCCTACGAGCCGCTGCGGGTGGACCCGGCGATCGAGTCCCGCCAGTGCGAGGCGCTGGCGCGGCTGCGGGCGGAGCGGGACGGGGCCGCGGCGGCCCGGGCGCTGGACGCGCTGCGCGGGGCGGCGGCCGGGACGGACAACGTGCTGTACCCGATGAAGGAGGCGCTGCGGGCGCGGGCCACGGTCGGGGAGGTGTGCGACGCGCTGCGGGAGGTCTGGGGGACGTACGAGCCCGCCGGTCCCGCATGGTGAACATCACTCCCACGACAGGTGTGTCCCCATGGGACACTCCTGCCCATGCTGGGTGTGACCGATCTTCCGACGTATCTCGCCGGCCTGGTGCTGATCATTCTTCTGCCGGGCCCGAACTCCCTCTACGTGCTGTCCGTCGCCGCCCGCCGCGGGGTGAAGGAGGGCTACAAGGCCGCCTCCGGAGTCTTCACGGGGGACGCGGTCCTGATGGTGCTGACCGCCCTGGGCGCCGGCGCGCTGCTCCAGGCGAGCCCGCTGCTGTTCACCGTGGTGAAATTCCTCGGCGCCGGGTACCTGGCCTGGCTGGCCGTGGGGATGATCCGGGCCGCGTGGGCGATGTGGCGCGACCGCACGGCACGGCGCGAGGAACTGCTGGCCGGTGAGGAGCCGGCCGGCGGCGGCCCCGAGCGGCCCTACCGGCGGGCGCTGGTGGTGAGCCTGTGCAACCCGAAGGCGATCCTGTTCCTGCTGTCCTTCTTCGTGCAGTTCGTCGACCCGGGATACGCGTACCCGGCGCTGTCCTTCCTGCTGCTGGGGGCGCTCACCCAGCTGGCCAGCTTCCTCTACCTGTCGACGCTGATCTTCACCGGCACCCGGCTGTCCGCCGCCTTCCGCCGCCGCAAGCGGCTGTCCGCCGGGGCCACCTCGGCGGCGGGCGTGCTCTTCCTGGGCTTCGCGGCCAAGCTCGCCGTCAGCTGAGGACCCGGCGCACCCGCCGCGCCACCCGGCGCACCGCGCGGTTGCGGGGCAGGAACGCCAGCGTGGCCGGTACGCCACCCGGCAGGCCCAGCGCGGTCAGCCGGCGGCGGGTGAAGTACCGCCGGGTGCGCGGGCCGAGACGACGCGCCAGGTAGGCCTCGGCCTCCGCCCGGCGCGCCGCCAGGATCCGCGGCTGCATGGTGAACCCGACCGCCGTGAGCAGCTCGGCCGTCTCCGCGCGGACGGTCGCGGGCGCGGGCGCCGTCCAGGAGCGGACGGCGTCGGCGTCCGCCAGGTCGGGGAGCAGCGCGTCCACCAGCGCCAGCGGCACCCGGTTGCTGTTCGGGTACGGGGTCAGGGCGGCCAGGACCGCGTCCGTGCCGGTCCGGGCCACCGGGAGCCCGTACAGGGTGGCGGCGGTCAGCAGGCCCGTGGAGAAGCAGCCGACGACCAGCGCCGGACGCAACCGCTGGTAGAGGGTCTCGGCCAGCACCGGGGCGGCCGCCACCGTCAGCCGGGCCCCGAGCCGCGCGGCCTCCTCCAGCGCCGGGCGCCAGTACGCGGCCGGGGCGCTGGGGTGCGGCTTGAAGACCAGCTCCCGGTGACCGAGGGCGTAGGCGCCCCGGACCATGGCCACGTGCAGCTCCTCCTCCTGGGCCGGGGTCATCAGGTCCAGCGCGGACAGGTACTGGCCGAGGAGGAGCGCGGGCGGCCCCTGCGCCGGGAGCGCCGGGGCGGGCAGCTCCTGCGCCGCGGCCGCCCCCGGGAGCGACGGCGTCCCGAGGACCTCCGCCGGGGCCGCGTCCGTGAGTTCGGCGAGGACCTTGAGGAAGGACTCCGCCGGCACCGGCTGCGCCCGCACCCCGAACTCCGTCAGCAGCAGCGGCTCCAGGCCCGGCACCAGGTCGAGGTGGAGCACCCGCCGCAGCCGCATGCCGAGCTGCGGGTCGAGGCGGAAGCGGGTGGGCCCGTAGCTCATCAGCCCGTCGGCGTAGACGTCGACGGCCGCGCCCGGGAAGATCCGGCACAGGGACTGCGCGGGCGGGACCTGGAGGGACTCCACGACCAGCTCGACCCGCTCCTCGCCCAGGCCCCACAGGGCGCGCAGCTGCCGCTCCCACAGCGGGACGTCCTCCGCGCGCGGGGCCCAGGTGCTCGGGTGCTGCGGCTCGACGACCCGGTTCCAGTCGAGCACCTCGTCGAAGCGGCCGCGCAGCACGTCGAAGCCCGGCAGCTCCGCGAGGCCCGGGGTGACCTCGGCGGTGACGGCGTGGTTGCTGGTGAGCAGGATCCGCCGGCCGGCGGGCGGGAAGCTGCCCGCGTCGATGCCGGCGGCCAGCGTGGCGGCGCCGTAGAGGGTGGAGGCCAGGAAGATCTGGGTCGGCGCGGCGGGCGGGGCGGGCTGGGACGGCATCACGCGTTCGCCCCCGACGGGGTGCGCCGGAAGGGTACGGGGGCCGAGGCGGCGCGGCGGCCGCCGCGCAGCCTGCGCAGCACCGCGGAGCGTTCGGCGTCCATCGAGTCCAGGACCTGGTCGAGCACGGTCCGGGGCATGCGCCCGAGCGCGGCCGCGCTCATCGAACGGAGTTTCTTCGCCACGGCCGGTTCGAACCTCTCGATGGAGCCGAAATGGTGCGCGATAATCGCGCAATATGTTCGAACCGCTTTCGGGATCAGGAGATCGTATTCCCGGTCGGCGGTCAGGTCCGACAGGACCTGGTCGAAGGCACGGATGAAATCGAGCTGCCGTTCGTCCCCGATCTGCGTCAGCGAGGTGGGGACGCCCCGCCGGTAGAAGACCCCGGGCGACCCGACCGCGGCGAACGACCGCGCCTCGCGGTGCAGCCGCCAGATCCAGGGCCGGTCCTCCGCCGTCCTGAGCCCGTCGGTGAAGTGCAGCACCCCCCGGTCCAGCAGCCGCCGGTGGTACATGCCGGCCCACGCGTACGGGTAGTCCACGGAGCTGGTCCGGTCGACGGGCAGGATCGCCCCGCGCGGGTCGGCCACGACCGACTCGGGGCCGTACGGCACGCGCCGCACACTGCGCGAGCGCCCGGTGCAGCGGACATGGTCGGTCCGGACGAAATCGCAGCCCAGGGCCTCGATGGCGGCCAGCGTCCGGGCCAGGTGGCCGGGGGCCAGCCAGTCGTCGCCGTCCAGGAAGGCCAGGTACTCGCCCCGGGCCGCGTCCAGGCCGGTGTTCCGCGCCGAGGCCAGCCCGCCGTTGCGCCCGCGTCCGAGGTGCACCGCGCCGGGGATCTCCCGGGCCGCGCGCTCCAGCAGGTCGGGCGTCCCGTCCGTCGAGCAGTCGTCGACGAGCAGGAACTCGAAATCGTCCCGGGCGTTGAGTTCGAGACTTCGCAGGGCATCCGGTGCGTATGTCTGCACGTTGTAGAACGGCACGACAACAGAGAGCTTGGGCACCCGCGAGACGATAGGCCGCCGTTCGGCATTCACTGTGGCCCGGACGCGGATTCCATGTGAACGGCGCGGGGCGGGCCAGTTAACCGGCACGGTTTCGCGCGCAGTCGACAGGTTGTTAACCCGCTGTTGCGCAGTCGTTGGGCCGAGCACCGGAATTGCGGAATAGCTTCTGCCGCGTGTCAGAACGCAAACGCGTCGCCGTACTCGCCGATTCCGATACGCGATGGAAATGGGGCGCGCTCACCGCCCGCCGTCTCGTGCCCGACCACCGGCTCACCGGCCACCTGCTGCGCGGCAGGGCCACGCCCACCGCGCGCCAGCTCGGTGAGGTGGGCGTCCGGGCCGACCGGCTGACCGAGGTGACCTGCGCGCAGTTCCTCGCCGAGATCGAACGCGAGCGCTTCGACGTCGTGGTCCTCGCCCTCGTCGGCGGAGCCGTGCAGGCCGTCCTGCACGGCGCCCGCGCCCTGTGGCCCGACCCGGCGCGGCGCCCCGTGTTCGTCACCGGCTACGTCGGCGTCGTCTACGAGAAGCTCGCCGACGGACTGCTGCTGCGGCACGGGGCCGACCTCGTCCTCGCCAACTCGCGCCACGACGCGCAGCGCTTCCGCGCCGTGTACGAGGGCGTCGGCGCGGACGCCTCGGCCGTCACCGAGACCGCGCTGCCCTTCCTGGGCGGGGCCCGGTACGACGAGGAGGCGGCCGAGGGCCGGGCGCGCACGGTGGTCTTCGCCGTGCAGCCCTCGGTCCCCGAGAGCCGCGCGGACCGCGTGTACCTCCTCGAACGGGCCGCCGGCCACGCCCGCAGGCACCCCGACCGGGAGGTACTGATCAAGCTGCGCAGCCGCCCCGGGGAGCACACCACGCACCTGGAGGAGCAGCCGTACCAGCGGCTCGCGCAGCGCCTACCCGGCGGCCTGCCGACCAACTGCCGCCTGGTCTACGGGAACATGGGGGAGGTGCTGGACGGCACGGACCTGCTGGTCACCGTCTCCTCCACCGCCGCCCTGGAATCCCTGCACCGGGGCATCCCCACGGCCGTCCTCACCGACCTCGGCATCCGCGAGGCCCTCGGCAACCACCACTTCCTCGGCTCCGGCTGCCTCACCTCCTGGGACCGCCTCGACGCCGGGGAGCTGCCCCGGGGCGACCCCGAGTGGCTGGCGGCGCAGGGCGTGCTGCCGCTCCCGGCCGAGCCCGGGGCGGCCGCCGCGGAGGACTCCCGCGCCGGCGCGGCCCCGGCGGGCGACGACGCCTACGCCGCCGCCCGCGCACGGCTCGCCGGACTCATGGCGGCCGCCCGGCTGCCCCCGCCCGCGCCGTACTACACGCCGGCCACCGCCCCCGGCTACCTCCCCGGCATCCTGGCCCGCCACCACCTGGCACCCGACGGCACCCCGCTGCCCGGCGCCGCCCGCACGACGCAGGGCACGTCCCGGCTGCGGCGCCGGCTGCGCGCCCACCTGCGCGACGCGGCCCGGGGCGCCTACCGGCACGGCGTGCAGCGCGTCGCACCGGTGATCCGCCGGATGGGGGAGCTGTGAGGGTGCTCGCGGTGATCCCGGCGCGCGGCGGCTCCAAGGGCGTCCCGGGCAAGAACCTCGCCGAGGTCGCGGGCGTCCCGCTGGTGGCCCGCGCCGTACGGGCCGCGCTGGCCGCCCCGACCGTCACCGACGTGGTCGTCTCCACCGACTCCGCGGCCGTCGCCGCCGCCGCGCGCGCCGCGGGGGCCGACGTCATCGCCCGCCCCGCCGCGATCTCCGGCGACACGGCGAGCAGCGAGGCGGCCCTGCTGCACGCGCTGGGGGCCTTCGAGGAACTGCACTCCCTCACCGTGGACGTGGTCCTCCTCATCCAGTGCACCAGCCCCTTCGTCACCGCCTCGGACGTGGAGTCCGTGGCCGTCGCGGTCGCCTCCGGCGCGGCCGACTCCGCGCTGACCGCCGCCCCGTTCCACGGCTTCCTCTGGCGGGAGGGGCCCGACGGGGAGGGGACCGGGGTCAACCACGAGACGACGTACCGGCCCCGCAGGCAGGACCGCCCGCGGGACCTGCTGGAGACCGGCGCCGCCTACGCCATGGACGCCGCGGGCTTCCGCGCCGCCCGGCACCGGTTCTTCGGCCGCGTCCTGCCCGTCCCCACCGACCCCGCCCGGGTCCTGGAGGTCGACGACCCGCACGACCTGGCCCGCGCCCGGCTGCTGGCGCCCCTCCTCGACCCCGTCCCCACCGCCCCCGCCGACCGGCCCGGGCCCGTACCCCCCGTACCCGCGAGCCGACCCGAGCCCGCGCACCCCGCCGTACCCGCGCACACCGCGCACGCCGCGGCACCCCCGCACCCCGCCGGACGCGCGCACCCCTTCGCCACGAGCGCTCCGCGCCCCCCGCACGACCCGACCCGAACCGAAGGACGCCACCAGCCATGACCACCACCCCCCACGCCGCGAACCGCCTCCGCGCCTTCGGGACGCGCGCCGCCGGCCCCGGCCGTCCCGTCTACGTCGTCGGCGAGATCGGCATCAACCACAACGGCGACCTCGGCACCGCCCTCGCCCTGGTCGACGCCGCCGCCGAGGCCGGCTGCGACGCCGTGAAGTTCCAGAAGCGGACCCCCGAGATCTGCACCCCGCGCGACCAGTGGGACATCGAGCGCGACACCCCCTGGGGGCGGATGACCTACATCGACTACCGCCACCGGGTGGAGTTCGGCGAGGAGGAGTACCGCGCCATCGACGCGCACTGCGCCAAGCGCGGCATCGACTGGTTCGCCTCCCCGTGGGACACCGAGGCCGTCGCCTTCCTGGAGAAGTTCGACGTGCCCGCCCACAAGGTGGCCTCCGCCTCCCTGACCGACGACGAGCTGCTGCGCGCCCTGCGCGCCACCGGCCGCACCGTCGTCCTGTCGACCGGCATGTCCACCCCGCGCCAGATCCGGCACGCCGTCGAGGTCCTGGGCAGCGACAACATCCTGCTCTGCCACGCCACCTCGACGTACCCGGCCAAGGCCGAGGAGCTCAACCTGCGGGTCATCGGCACCCTCCAGGAGGAGTACCCCAACGTCCCGATCGGCTACTCCGGCCACGAGACGGGCCTGCAGACCACCCTCGCGGCCGTCGCCCTCGGCGCCGCCTTCGTCGAGCGGCACATCACCCTCGACCGCGCGATGTGGGGTTCCGACCAGGCCGCCTCGGTCGAGCCCGGCGGCCTCGCCCGGCTGGTCCGCGACATCCGCACCATCGAGACCGCTCTCGGCGACGGCGTCAAGCGCGTCTACGACTCCGAGCTGGGCCCCATGAGGAAGCTCCGCCGCTTCCAGGGCGACCTGGCAGCCGTCTGACCTCCGGTCCGGCCGCGTACGAGTTCCGCTTCCAGACGAGGAGTACGTCGTGACCCGTCCCGTCCCCGCCCTGGCGTTCGTCGAGAGTCCGGTCCAGCTCCTGAACGTCCTGGAGTGGGCCCACGGCCACGCCGGTCCCGCGGCCGCCCGGCCGCCGCTCCTCGACGGCATCCCGGGCCAGGGCGGCCGCTGCGCCGCCCACGCGCACGCAGCGGGGGCCGAGCCCGAGGCGCCGGGCCTGCGGATCGTGGTGCTGCCCCCGACCGACCCGATGTCCCGGGGCCAGCTGCGCCGGATGGCGGGGCTGGCCCGGGACGAGGGGCACCAGGTCCAGTGGCAGGAGGCGCGGGGCGGCGGGCTCGCCCCGCTGAAGGCGCTCGCCGCGCTGGCCCGCGATGTGCGGGCGGCGCGCACGGTCGTCGTCGGTGACCCCTTCTCGCGCTATGTCCAGCTCCTGCTCACCCTGGTCCGGGCCGAGGAGCTCGTCGTGGTCGACGACGGGACGGCCACGATGGAGTTCATCACCCAGACCGCCCGCGGCGAGCGCCTCGTACGGTGGCACCGGGTCGGCGGCGGCGGACTGCCCGGCCGGGTCCGCGAACTGGCCTACGCACCCGTGTCCGCCGCGGCGCGGCGCCGGTTCCGGCCCGCGGGGGCCACCGGGCGCGGGGCCCGGCGGGTGGAGGTGTTCACCTCGATGCCCGTCACGGCCCACAGCGGTATGACCCTGCGGGTCAACGACTTCTCCTGGACCCGCGCCCGGTTCGGCCCGCCGCGCCTGACGCGCGGCGCCGACCTGGTCGGCACCTCGCTCGTCGAGACCGGGGTGGTGGAGCCGGACCGCTACCTGGAGGCGGTGCGCGCCCTCGCCGAGGAGCACGGCGCCACCCGCTACTTCGCGCACCGGCGGGAGTCCCCGGAGAAGCTGCGCGCGCTGAGCGAGGCCACCGGGCTGGAGATCGTCCGACCGGACCTCCCGCTCGAACTGATCGCCCGGCGTGGACCGGTCGGTCGTACGATCATCAGCTTTCCGTCCACGGTCGTCCACACGCTGCCGTACGCGCTGAGCGGTACCGGCGTCACCGTGGCCGTATGCGATGTGGACCCCGGATGGCTCACCGGCTCGGCCTCCCCGCGCGCCCGGGGCTTCCTCGCCGGGGTCACCGAGACGGCCCGTGATGTGCGCAGACTCCCCGCCCGGGCGGCCTCCTCGGCCGGATGAGCGCGCGAGTTTACCCCCGGCCCCGACCGCTCATGCGTCCAGAGGTCGGGTTTCTTTCCCCTAACGGCATGAACTTTTGGTGATCTCCAGCCACTTGGCCGGTGGGTACGCCTACCCTTCAACGGGTGAACCAGTTGATGTCCCGCGAGTCCCAGACCGCCCAGCCCGCCGCGTCCGACCGGTCCGAGCTGCCCGGCAAGCTTCCGGACCACCTGCGTGCCGAACTGATCGCCTTCCGCCGGGACCTGCACATGCACCCCGAGCTCGGGAACCAGGAATTCCGCACCACGGCGGCGATCAAGGCCCGCCTGGAGACGGCCGGCCTGCGACCACGGGTGCTGAAGTCCGGAACGGGCCTGGTCTGCGACGTGGGCACCTGGGACGGCGTGCGGCCGATGCTGGCCCTGCGCGCGGACATCGACGCCCTGCCCATCCCGGACGCCAAGACGCACGTCGCCTACCGCTCCACCTTCCCCGACCGCGCCCACGCCTGCGGCCACGACGTGCACACCGCCGTCGTGCTCGGCGCCGGCCTGGTCCTCGCGGACCTGGACCGCCAGGGGCTTTTGCCCCAGCCCGTCCGCCTGCTGTTCCAGCCCGCCGAGGAGGTGCTGCCCGGCGGCGCCACCGAGGCCGTCGAGTCCGGCGTGCTGGACGGTGTGGGAAAAATCATCGCCGTGCACTGCGACCCCCGCGTCGACGTCGGCCGGGTCGGACTGCGGGCCGGCCCGATCACCTCGGCCTGCGACCGCCTGGAAGTCAGCCTCTCCGGCCCCGGCGGGCACACCGCCCGGCCGCACCTGACCACCGACCTGGTCACGGCCGCCGCCCGGGTGGCCATCGACGTGCCGGCCGTCCTCGCCCGCCGGATGGACGCCCGCTCGGGCATGGTCATCACCTGGGGCCGGATCGAGACCGGGCACGCCTGCAACGTCATCCCGATGCACGCCGAACTGTCCGGAACCGTGCGCTGCCTGGACCTGAACGCCTGGCACGAGGCCCCGGACATGATCCACGCGGCCATCGACGAGATCGCGACGGTGCACGGGGCCAAGTTCGAGATCAACCACGTGCGCGGGGTGCCGCCGGTCGTCAACGACCCGGTCGTCACCGAGCTGCTGCGCGAGGCGATGGGCGTCCGCTGCGGGACCGACTCGGTGGAGGACACCGAGCAGAGCCTGGGCGGGGAGGACTTCTCCTGGTACCTGGAGCACGTCCCGGGCGCCATGGCCCGCCTGGGGGTCCGTACCCCCGGCGACACCGCCAAGCGCGACCTGCACCGCGGCGACTTCGACGTGGACGAGAGCGCGATCGGCGTCGGCGTCGAGTTCTTCACGGCCGCCGCACTCCTCGACGGACGGCGCGCCAGGCCCGCGCGGTAACGCGCGGCGGGAATCCGCCGCGATGCCGGAGCGGCTCCGGGCGAAGGTGTCCAGCCCTTGATACACAAGGGCTGGAGACCTGAGGAGTTACCGATCGGTCACTGTCCGGTTCGCGACGATCCGATAACGACTCCTGAACGGGCTCTTAACTGACATCTACGCGCGTTACGATCGCCGCGAAACCAGCGCCGGTCGTGGCGCTTCGGTCAGGTTTTGAAGGAGCCTCCCCTTGCGCCGGATCACCAGGATCGCCACCGTGGGCCTCGCGTCCGCGGCGCTGGCCCTCTCGGCCACCGCCTGTGGCGGAAAGCAGTCGTCGGACACTTCCGATTCCAAGGAAGCCACCGCCGCCATCGCGTACGACATCGGTGGCCGCGGCGACCAGTCGTTCAACGATGCCGCCTACGCCGGCCTGAGCAAGGCCGAGACGGAGCTCAAGGTCAAGGGCGCCGAGGCGGAGCCCACCGACGGCGAGGGCGAGGCCGACAAGGTCCAGCGCCTCACCGAGCTCGCCCGCAAGGGCAACAACCCGGTCATCGGCGTCGGCTTCGCCTACGCCCCGGCCATCGCCAAGGTCGCGCCGAAGTTCCCGAACACCACGTTCGGCCTCATCGACGACCTCTCGGTGACCGACAAGAACGTCGCGAACCTGGTGTTCAACGAGGAGCAGGTCTCCTACCTGGCCGGCGTCGCCGCCGCCAAGGCCACCAAGTCCGGCACGGTCGGCTTCATCGGCGGCGTCGAGACCCCGCTGATCAAGAAGTTCGAGGCGGGCTTCGCCCAGGGTGTCCAGGACACCAACCCGAGCGCCAAGGTACTCACCCAGTACCTGACCCAGCCGCCGGACTACACCGGTTTCGCCAAGGTCGACCTCGGCAAGGCCGCCGCCCAGGGCCAGCTGGCCAAGGGCGCGGACGTGGTCTACGCCGCCGCCGGCGGTGCCGGTGCCGGCGCCATCGAGGCTGCCGCGACCGCGGGCAAGTGGGCCATCGGTGTCGACTCCGACCAGTACAACCAGGCCGGTCTCGCCAAGTTCAAGGACAAGATCCTGACCTCGGCCACCAAGGACGTCGCCGACTCGGTCTTCAACCTGATTAAGTCGGTCCAGGACGGCAAGCCGCAGACCGGTGAGGTCCGCTACGGCCTGGACACCGACGGCGTCGAGCTGGTCGACACCAACCCGGCGTACAAGAACATGCCGGAGGTCGTCGCGGCGGTGGAGAAGGCCAAGGCCGACATCATCGCCAAGAAGATCACCGTCAAGACCGCCCCGTAGGGCAGTGCCTGACGCGTAGTCGTGGTTTCCGGGGTTCGGGAAGCGGTCTCCGCCGCTCCCGGGCCCCGAGCCACGTTGTACGACCGCCCAGTTCTGACCCGTCGGCCTGTATGGCCGCAAGTTTTCACTTCCGACAGTGCTACGCGCGTAGAGGCATCGTGGACGCGATACCGTCCTCCTCCCGCCCACCCGCCCGGCCGATCACTGTTCCTCCTGCCTTCCGCTCCTTCCGCGCCAAGGAGAGTGCGTCATCAACGCGTCCAGCCCGCCCCTCGCCGTAGAACTGCACGGCATCACCAAGCGCTTCCCCGGCGTCGTCGCCAACAAGGACATCGCGATCAGTGTCCGCAAGGGCACCGTCCATGCCTTGATCGGCGAGAACGGCGCCGGCAAGTCGACCCTGATGAAGATCCTCTACGGCATGCAGAAGCCGGACGAGGGCACCATCGCCATCGACGGGGAGCAGGTCTCCTTCCACAGCCCCGGCGACGCCATTGCCCGCGGCATCGGCATGGTGCACCAGCACTTCATGCTCGCCGACAACCTCACCGTCCTGGAGAACGTCGTTCTCGGCGGCGAGAAGATCCACGGCATCGGCGCCAAGGCCCGCAAGAAGATCCAGGAGATCTCGGACGCGTACGGCCTCGGCGTGCGTCCCGACGCCCTCGTGGAGGACCTCGGAGTCGCCGACCGGCAGCGCGTGGAGATCCTCAAGGTCCTCTACCGGGGCGCGAAGATCCTCATCCTCGACGAGCCGACCGCCGTGCTCGTGCCGCAGGAGGTGGACGCGCTCTTCGACAACCTGCGCGAGCTCAAGGCCGAGGGCCTGACCGTCATCTTCATCTCGCACAAGCTGGGCGAGGTGCTGAAGGTCGCGGACGACATCACCGTCATCCGCCGGGGCACGACGGTCGGCACCGCCGACCCGAAAAGCGCCACGACCAAGCAGCTCGCCGAGCTGATGGTCGGCTCCGAACTCCCGTCGCCCGAGACCCGCGAGTCCACGGTGACCACCACCCCGATGCTCAAGGTCTCCGACCTGCGCCTGGCCGCCACCGACCCGGACGGCGTCGTCCGCGAGGTGCTGGCCGGCATCGACTTCACCATCCACAAGGGTGAGGTGCTCGGCATCGCCGGCGTCGAGGGCAACGGCCAGACCGAGCTCATCGAAGCCCTCATGGGCATGAGCATCCCGGACGGCGGCACCATCACGCTGGACGGCACGGACATCTCCACCGCGCCCACGCGCAAGCGCCGGGAGGGGGGCATCGGGTACATCCCCGAGGACCGCCACCGCCACGGCCTGCTGCTGGAGTCCCCGCTGTGGGAGAACCGCATCCTCGGCCACGTCACCGAGGCCCCCAACTCCAAGCGCGGCATCCTCGACCCGAGGGCCGCCCGCAAGGACACCGAGCGGATCGTGCGCGAGTACGACGTCCGCACGCCCGGCATCGAGGTCACCGCGGCCTCGCTCTCCGGCGGCAACCAGCAGAAGCTGATCGTCGGCCGCGAGATGAGCCACAACCCCAAGTTCCTCATCGCCGCCCACCCCACCCGCGGTGTGGACGTCGGCGCGCAGTCGCAGATCTGGGACGCGATCCGCGACGCCCGCCGCGAGGGCCTGGCCGTGCTCCTGATCTCGGCCGACCTCGACGAGCTGATCGGCCTGTCCGACACCCTGCGCGTCATCTACCGCGGCCGCCTGGTGGCGGACGCCGACCCCGCGACCGTCACCCCCGAGGACCTCGGCACCGCCATGACGGGCGCCGCCTCCGGGCACCTGGAAGCATCCGACAACCACTCCGCCGGGACCGACGCGGTCACCGATTCGCCGGAGGACGAGGCCCGATGAAGACATTCGACAAGGACCGGCTGCTGCTCGGCATCGCCGGCCCCGTGCTCGCGCTGGTCAGCGCGTTCGCACTCACCATGGTCGTGCTCGCGGCCACGGGTGTGAACCCGATCGAGCCGATGCGCATCATGGTGGAGAACGCCGGCTACGAGGACGTCCAGGTCCTCATCGTGAACCAGACCGGCACGTACTACCTGGCAGCCCTGGCCGTGGCCATCGGCTTCCGGATGAACCTCTTCAACATCGGTGTCGACGGCCAGTACCGCCTCGCGGCGATGCTCTCCGCGGTGGTCGGCGCGGCCGTCACGCTCCCGGGCCCGCTGCACATCCTGCTGATCGTGTTCGTCGCGATGCTGGTCGGTGCGTTCTGGGCCGGTATCGCCGGTGTGCTGAAGGCCAAGCGCGGCGTCAGCGAGGTCGTCTCCACGATCATGCTGAACGCGATCGCGACCAGCCTGATCGCCTGGATGATCCTGCCGAAGAACCTCGGCGTCCAGCCGGCCGGCTCCAACACCCTGACCACCGGCGACATCGCCGATTCCGGCTGGTTCCCCGCGCTGGCGCTGGGTGACGGCCTGGAGGTCTACGGCTTCACCTTCGTCTCGCTGGCGCTCGGCGTCGTCTACTGGTTCGTCCTCAACCGCACCCGCTTCGGCTTCGACCTGCGCGCCACCGGTGCCAGCGAGTCCGCCGCGCAGGCCTCCGGTGTGGACGCCAAGAAGATGATCATCACCTCGATGCTCATCTCCGGCGCGGTCGCCGGCCTCGCGGGCATGCCCGTCCTGCTGGGCGAGAGCCACACGTACAGCCTGTCCTTCCCGGTCGGCGTCGGCTTCACCGGCATCACCATCGCGCTGCTCGGCCGCAACAGCCCGGTCGGCATCCTCCTCGCCGCGTTCCTGATGGCCTTCATCGACAAGGCCTCCGCCTCGCTCGACACCGAGGGGTACGCGAAGGAGATCGGCACGATCATGAAGGGCCTGATCGTGATCGCGGTCGTCGTCTCGTACGAACTCGTCCGCCGCTACGGGATCCGCCGCCAGCAGCAGAAGGTCGGCGAGGAACTCGCCGCCGGCGGCGCCATCAAGACCGACAAGGAGGTCGCGGCGTGAGCACCAGCACCGTTTCCGCGACGGCCGCCGCACCGAAGAAGTCCGGTGGCCGCAAGAAGCTCACCCTGCCCTGGATCATGCTGATCATCGCGGGCGGCCTCGCGCTGGTCTCGCTGGTCCGCGTGATCAGCGGGGCCGACGACCTGACCTCGGTCGGCCAGGTCTCCGGTGCCCTCTCGCTCGCCGTGCCGATCGGCCTCGCCGGTCTCGGCGGTCTGTGGTCGGAGCGCGCCGGCGTCGTCAACATCGGCCTCGAAGGCATGATGATCCTCGGCACCTGGTTCGGTGCCTGGGCGGGCTACCAGTGGGGTCCGTGGACCGGCGTCCTCGTCGGCATCGCCGGCGCCGCAGTCGGCGGCCTGCTGCACGCGATCATCACGATCACCTTCAACGTCAACCACATCGTCTCCGGTGTGGCCATCAACATCCTGGCCCTGGGCTTCACCCAGTACCTGTCGAACTTCACGTTCGCCGAGGCGCCGGGCGGCTCCTCCAAGCAGTCCCCGCAGGTCGAGCCGATCTACAAGATCACCGTCCCGGGCCTGTCGGACTGGATGACCGACCTCCAGGGCAAGCACTGGTTCTTCGTCTCCGACCTCGCCGGAGTCATCGGCGGCCTGGTCACCGAGCTGTCCCTGCTGACCGTCGTGGCCCTGCTGCTGATCCCGGGCACCTGGTGGGTCCTGTGGCGCACGACCTTCGGTCTGCGGCTGCGCTCCTGCGGCGAGAACCCGGTCGCCGCCGAGTCCCTCGGCGTCAACGTCTACAAGTACAAGTACATCGCCGTGATCGTCTCGGGCGCCCTCGCCGGCCTCGGCGGCGTGTTCCTGTCGATCGTCGCCAGCCCGATCTACCAGGAGGGCCAGACCGGCGGCCGCGGCTACATCGGCCTCGCCGCGATGATCTTCGGCAACTGGATGCCCGGCGGCATGGCGCTCGGCGCGGGCCTGTTCGGCTTCATCGACAGCCTCAAGCTGCGCGGCGGCGCCGAGAACGTCCACGCGATGCTGCTGCTGATCGCCATCCTGCTGGTGCTCGCCGCCGGCTGGCAGATCTACAAGAAGAAGTACGTCCAGGCGGGCATCGCCGGCCTCCTCGCCGCCCTGCTGTTCGTCTGGTACGCCATGACCGACCAGGTACCGAGCCAGTTCGTCGACGCGGCCCCGTACGTGACGACGCTGCTGGTGCTCGCGCTGTCGGCGCAGCGCCTGCGGATGCCCAAGGCGGACGGCCTGCCGTACCGCAAGGGGCAGGGCAAGTGACGAGCCCGGCTCCGGCTCCGGCCGTCGACTGGGAGGCCCTGCGGGTGGCGGCCCGGGACGCGATGTCCCGCGCGTACGCGCCGTACTCGGGCTTCCCGGTCGGGGTCGCCGCCCTCGTGGACGACGGCCGCGTCGTGACCGGCTGCAACGTCGAGAACGCGAGCTACGGGCTGGGCCTGTGCGCCGAGTGCGGGCTGGTCTCCGCGCTGCAGGCCACCGGCGGCGGCCGCCTCACCCACTTCACGTGCGTGGACGGCAAGGGCGAGAGCCTGGTCCCGTGCGGCCGCTGCCGCCAGCTGCTGTACGAGTTCGGCGGCCCGGAGCTGCTGGTGGAGACGCCGGAGGGCATCCTCCCGCTGAGCGCGATGCTGCCGCAGGCCTTCGGGCCCGGCCACCTGAGATAGCCGTGCCGACGGCCCTCCGCCCCCCGTCCGGGGCGGAGGGCCGTCGTCCTTCCCCTGCTCCCTGTGACACCCCCCTCCCCAACCCCCCTCTCTCTATGCGCGTAGAAGGAAGTCACCTCATGGACGTCATCTCCGTCATCCGGACCAAGCGGGACCGCGGTGAGCTGAGCCCCGAGCAGATCGACTGGGTCATCGACGCGTACACGCGCGGTGTCGTCGCCGACGAGCAGATGTCGGCGCTGGCGATGGCCATCCTGCTGAACGGGATGAACCGGACCGAGATCGCCCGCTGGACCGCCGCGATGATCGCCTCGGGCGAGCGCATGAACTTCGACTCCCTCTCCCGGCCGACCGCCGACAAGCACTCCACCGGCGGCGTCGGCGACAAGATCACCCTCCCGCTGGCCCCGCTCGTCGCCGCCTGCGGCGCGGCCGTGCCGCAGCTCTCCGGCCGCGGGCTCGGCCACACCGGCGGCACCCTGGACAAGCTGGAGTCCATCCCCGGCTGGCGCGCGCTGCTCTCCAACGAGGAGATGCTGCACGTCCTGGACACCACCGGCGCGGTCATCTGCGCGGCGGGCGACGGCCTGGCCCCCGCGGACAAGAAGCTCTACGCCCTGCGCGATGTGACCGGCACCGTCGAGGCCATCCCGCTGATCGCCTCCTCGATCATGTCGAAGAAGATCGCCGAGGGTACGGGCTCCCTCGTGCTGGACGTGAAGGTCGGCAGCGGCGCCTTCATGAAGAACATCGAGGACGCCCGCGAGCTCGCGCGCACGATGGTGGGCCTCGGCACCGACTCGGGCGTCAAGACCGTCGCCCTGCTGACGGACATGTCCACGCCGCTGGGCCTGACGGCCGGAAACGCGCTGGAGGTCCGCGAGTCGGTCGAGGTCCTCGCGGGCGGCGGCCCCGCCGACGTGGTCGAGCTGACGATCGCCCTGGCCAGGGAGATGCTGGACGCGGCGGGCATCAAGGACGCCGACCCCGCCAAGGCGCTGGCCGACGGCTCCGCGATGGACCACTGGCGGCGGATGATCGCCGCCCAGGGCGGCGACCCGGACGCGGCGCTCCCCGTGGCCCGCGAGCAGCACGTGGTGACGGCCCCGGCCTCGGGCGTCCTGACCCGCCTCGACGCGTACGCGGTGGGCGTCGGCGCCTGGCGCCTGGGCGCCGGCCGCGCCCGCAAGGAGGACCCGGTGCAGGCCGGCGCGGGCATCGAACTGCACGCCAAGCCGGGCGACACGGTGACCGCGGGCCAGCCGCTGCTGACCCTGCACACCGACACCCCGGAGAAGTTCGCCTACGCGCTGGCCTCGCTGGAGGGCTCGTACGACATCTCCCCGGCCGGCACCCCGTTCACCGCCGCGCCGATCGTGCTCGACCGCATCGCCTGACCTGCACCCACTCGTGCGACTGAACGGGACCGGTGGACGCCCACCGGTCCCGTTCGCCATGCTGGGACCGGTGGCCTCCGGCTGCCCCCGCCCGTAGCGGAGGGCATCCCACCGATGAGTTCGGGCCCGCACCGCGGTCCACCCCCGCATGACGGTCACACAGGAGATGACTCTGCCGGGACCCGCGCTGCGGGCGGAAGACGTGCCCGCCCTCTGCCAGGCGCTCGCGGACCGCTATCGGCGCGGAGCGGACGAGGTCGTGTGCGACCTCGGCATGCTGACCCGGCCCGGACTGTCCACCGTCGACGCCCTCGCGCGCATGGCGCTGACCTCCCGCCGCCACGGCGGCCGACTCCGGCTGACCCGGACCCCGCCGACCTTGGCGGCGCTGCTGGAGCAGACGGGCCTCGGCGCTGTCCTACGGGAGCTCCTCGGGCAGTCCGAAGAGGGGGAACCACCGGGCGGTGTCCAGGAAGGCGTTGAGCCCGACGATCCGGCCCTCTGAGATCTCCAGCACCTGGAGCGCCCACGGGGTGTGGCCGGGCCGGCCGTCCTCCCGAGGCCGGTACTGGCCGAAGGCCGGCAGGCCGTTCGCCGTCGTCGGGACCAGCCGGGAGCCCTTGCAGCCGATGCCCTGGTTCAGGTGCCAGGCCGCGATGTCCTCGTGCCCCCGCAGCCACAGGTCGTACGGCGGCATCGACAGCACCGCGTCCTCGTGCAGCAGCGTGGTGAGCCGGGTGATGTCGTAGGCCTCGAAGGCGGAGAGGTACTGCTCCAGCAGCCGGGCCTGGTCCGCGTCCAGCGGGTCCGCCGGGTCGCTCTCGCGCAGCCCCTGGCCGGCCATCGTGGCCCGCGCCCGCTGGAGCGCGCTGTTGACCGAGGCCACCGTCGTGTCCAGGAGCCGTGCGACCTCGTCGGCCTTCCACGCCAGCACCTCGCGCAGGATCAGCACGGCCCGCTGCTTCGCGGGCAGGTGCTGGAGGGCCGCGACGAAGGCCAGCCGGACGGACTCCCTGGCCAGCGCCATCTCCGCCGGGTCGGCGGTCTGCGGCAGCACCCGGGCGTCCGGGACCGGCTCCAGCCAGGTCACCTCCGGCCGCTCGCTGAGCACGGCGGAGCCCTGGTGCTGCGGCGCCGTGAGGTCCATCGGGCGGGCCCGGCGCTTCCCCGCCTTCAACAGGTCCAGGCAGACGTTGGTCGCGATCCTGTACAGCCACGAGCGCAGCGAGGAACGGCCCTCGAACCTGTCGTAGCTGCGCCAGGCCCGGATGTACGTGTCCTGCACCGCGTCCTCGGCGTCGAAGGACGAGCCGAGCATGCGGTAGCAGTAGCCGGTCAGTTCGACGCGGTACCGGTCCATCGCCGCGTCGAGTTCGGCGCCGGTCGCGAGGTCTGTCATGTCCGCCGATCCCCCTGGTAGAACCCGATGTCCCGGACGCTACCGGAGGGCACCGACAGCCGCAGCCGCAAGCGTCACGTACCGGGTTTGCGCCCGTACACGTACACGTCCTCGCCCGTGCCCAGCAGCTTCCAGTAGGCCTTGGCGTCCGCGGGCCGCATGTTCACGCAGCCGCCCGAACCGGGCGGGTTCCACATGCTCCGGCCGGTGGCGTGGAAGGCGATCCCGCCGTCGAAGAACTGCGCGTGGGGCATCCGCACGCCGTACAGCGTCGACCAGTGGTCGACGCTGCGGTGGTAGATCTTCTTCCCGCCGGTCCGCGTCCGCGTGCCGGCCTTCCCGGTGCGCACCGGGACCGGGCCGAACACCAGGACGGCGCCGTCCTGGATCCAGCTGAGCTGGCGGGTCAGGTCGACGCAGGCGATCCGGCCCCGGTCCACCGGGCAGTGCCCGGCCCGGTCGGGCCGGCTGCCGGCGGCCCGCTGCGCCAGCATCGTGCTCATCGTCCGCCAGGTCAGCGGCCCGGCGTACCCCTGCGCCGGAGTGATCCCGTGGGCGGCCTGGAAGGACCGCGTGGCCCGGCAGTCGGCAGCCGACTGCCTCCCGTCCACGGGCCGCCCCAGGAAAAGCTCCACCTGCCGCTGGTGGGGCCCCGCCGTGAGATTGCAGGAGGCGGCCCGCGCCGTCCCGCCCCCCGCCACCACCACCGGTACGGCCAGAGCCATCGCCCCGGCCCACACCACCGCTGCCCGCCATCCGGCGCGCACGCGTGTCGCCCCCATCCGTTCCTCCCCTGCTCGCACTGTGCTCCTGGGGATCAATGCCCGGAAAACACCCGCGACTTGCACGAGGGGAAGCGTAGATTCCGTCAGCGCGCGGCAGCCGCCGGAGCCATCGTCCGCCGCTCCGCGCGGGCCGCGTGCGACCCGTAGAGGGTGATCGACACGACGCCGAGCACGGCCAGCAGCGCGATGCCCACCGTCGCCGCCCAGCCGGCGCTGTGGTAGGCCAGTGCACCCAAAGTGCCGCCGGCGCTGGAGCCCAGGTAGTACGCGGACTGGTAGAGCGCCGACGCCTGAGCCCGGCCGGTGCGCGCCGTCCGGCTCACCGCGGCCGAGGCCACCGCGTGCCCCGCGAAGAAGCCCGCCGTGATCAGGACCAGCCCCGCCACGATCGCCGCCGGCGACTGCGACAGCGACAGCAGCAGCCCCAGCGCGGTGGTGGTGACGGCCAGGTACAGCGCGCCGCGCCGCCCCGCGCGCTCCACCAGCCGGCCGGCGGCCGCCGAGGAGGCCGTGCCGACCAGGTACACCAGGAACACCGAGCCCACCACGCCCTGGCCGAGGGAGAACTCGTCCACCAGCCGGTAGCCGATGACGGTGTACACCGCTCCGAAGACCGTCATGAACAGCGCGCCGATCCCGTACAGCCGCACCAGCAGCGGATCGCGCAGGTGGCCGGCGACGGTACGGCCCACCGCGCGCGGGTCCAGCGAAGCGGGCCGGAAGAAGCGGGCCCGGGGCAGCAGCACGAGGAAGGCCGCCGCGCAGGCCAGGGCCAGCACCGCGACCGAGGCCAGACCGACCCGCCAGCCGCCCAGCTGAGCCGCCCAGCCGCCGACGACACGGCCGCTCATGCCGCCGATGGAGTTGCCCGCCACGAACAGGCCGATCGCGCCGACCAGGGCTTTGGGCCGGACCTCCTCGGCGAGGTACGCCATCGCCGAGGCCGGGATCCCGGCGATCGCCGCGCCCTGGACGGCGCGCAGCGCGATCAGCCACTCCACGTTCGGCGCGAACGGCGCCAGCAGGCCCACGCCCACGGCCAGCACCATCGACCAGGTCATCATCCGGGTCCGCCCGAACCGCTCGGACAGGGCGCTCAGCGGCAGGACGCACAGCGCGAGCGCGCCCGTCGCCGCGGACACCGTCCAACTGGCCTGACCCGCCGTCACGCCCAGGCCCTCGGAGATCGCGGGCAGCAGCGCCTGGGTCGAGTAGAGGAGGGCGAAGGTCGCCAGTCCGGCGGCGAAGAGCGCGAGGCTCATCCGGCGGTAGCCGGGCCGGCCCGGGGAGAGGGGCTCGGCGGCGGATCGCGGCGGCGGGGACGACGGGGTGGAGGCACCCGTGACGACGGGTGCCCCGGTATGAGCGGGAGGCATACGGAAACCCTAGGACCGGGTTTTTGATGCGTCCAATGCACAGAATCGCGATAATCGATCCACTCACGCATCAGCACAGCTCAGAACGGTGTATGTCGATGAACCGTTACGAAGAAGACATGGCGGTGACACGTCTGCTGGCTCCGCGCCTCGCCTACTTCGCGGCCGTGGCCCGGCACGAGCACGTCACACGCGCCGCCCACGAGCTGGGCGTTCCGCAGTCCACCCTGTCCCGGGCCATGGTGCGCCTCGAACAGGACCTCGGTGTCACGCTGTTCGCGCGCAAGGGCCGCACCGTCGCCCTCACCACGGCCGGCCGCACCTTCCTGGCCTCCGCCGAACAGGCCCTCGACGGGATCGCCCGCGCCGCCGAATCCGTCCAGCAGGACGCCGACCCGGCCTTCGGCAAGGTCGCCTTCGGCTTCCTGCACACCCTCGGCCCCGAGACCGTGCCCGGCCTCATCCGCGCCTTCCGCGCCGACCACCCCCGGGTGCGCTTCTCCCTCGTCCAGAACTACGGCGAGGCCATGCTGGAGCGGCTGCGCACCGGCGAGCTCGACCTCTGCCTCACCTCGCCGCTCCCCGACGCCCCCGACCTCGTCGCCCGCCGCCTCGACGAACAGCGGCTGCGCCTGGTCGTCCCCGACGACCACCGCCTGGCCGCCCGCAAGCGCGTCCGCCTCGCCGAGGCCGCCGAGGAGGTCTTCGTCACCCTCGAACCCGGCTACGGCCTGCGCCGCATCACCGACGACCTGTGCGCGGAGGCCGGCTTCACCCCCCGGGTCGCCTTCGAGGGCGAGGAGGCCGAGACCCTGCGCGGCCTGGTCGCCGCCGGTCTCGGGGTGGCCCTCCTGCCGCCCCCGGCCGTTCCGCGCCCCGGTGTCGTGGAGCTGACGGTCACCGCCCCGCGCGCGGTGCGCGAGATCGGCCTGGCCTGGCTGGACGGCCACCCCGACACCCCGCCCGTGGCGGAGTTCAAGCGCTTCCTGCTCTCCCGCCGGGGGCGCCTGATCCCGCCCAGCCCCGCCGACGCCTGAGGTGCCGCTCCGGCGGCGGCCGGGCTCAGCCCGTACGGTCCTGGCCGGGCTCCCGCCCCTGCCCCTGCTCCTGCCCCTGCCCTTGCTCCTGACCCGGTCCCGGCCGCGGCTCGGGTCGAGCCGGTAACGCCGCGGGCCGCAGCAAGTACCCCGCCTGGAAGCGGGACTTGGCACCGACCGCCCGCATGATCTCCGCGATGTGCCGCTGGCAGGTCCGCTCCGACATCCCGAGCCGCCGCGCGATCACCTTGTCCTCCAGCCCCTCCGACAGCAGTCGGACGATCGTCTGCCGCAGCTCGTCCGAGATCGAGCGGGCCGCGTCCGGGCTCACCGTCGCCGGGAACGGCTCCGCCCCCAGCCAGGACCGCTCGAACGCCGCCGTCATGAAGTGCACGACGTTCGGCTCGCGGACCACGAGCGCCGCGCCGCTGCGGCCGGGCACCGCCATCAGCCCGGTGTGGTCGTCGAAGACCAGCATCCGCATCAGCCCGTCGCCCAGCGTCCGGACCTGCGCGCCCCTCGCCGTCACCCGCTCGACGTACGCCGCCGTCGGCCGGGAGTAGCGCGCCGTGTGCTGGTAGATCGTCCGCATCCGGACCCCGCGCTCCAGCAGCGACTCGTCCCGCCCGATGGACTCCTCCAGCGTCTCCAGCGGCCGGCCCCCGCCCGGCTGCGAGGTCAGCAGCTCCCGCTCGCAGGCCGCGACCAGCTCGGCGATCAGCCCCCGTACCGCACCGAGGTCCGTGACCAGCTCCAGGTGTCCCGCGTCGCCCGGGTCCCGGCGGGCGGTCCCGGCCTCGTACGCCGGGACCAGCGCCTCCAACCGCCCCCGCAGCCGGTCCATCTCGTCGTGCGTCTCCCGTACGAGCAGCGCCAGCGGCGCCAGCGCCCGGGCCGCCGCGGCCCTGGGCGCGACGGCGCTCCACCGGTCCGGCCCACCGCCGGGGGCGCGCTGGAGCAGGTGGGCGGCGGCCAGCTCGGTGATCGCGGCGGCCGCGCGCACGCCCAGGGCCGCGGTGGCCTCCGCCGCGTCGAAGGAGTGCCGCTCGACCGCGTACGCGTACAGGCGCCGGCCCGCAGGACTCAGCTCTCCGGCCTCTTCAGCTGGCATATGCATATTCGTCCCGGCTTGTATCCGTTTGTAAACCCCTCGGGTTCCCGCAAGGCGACAAGACGATGCCTGTCCCGAGGCTTTCGGCATATGCCGACGCGGCACAGTGACAGCACGGCGTGAGGGGGGAGCGCGGGATGCGGCAGTGGACATCCACCGCGGGGCGGGGGGCCGTGGCCGTCCTGCTGAGCCCGCGCCCCGCCGTGGTGGCGGCGGCCCGCCGTGCGGGCGCGCACACCGTGGTGGTCGCGCCACAGCCGTCCGTGCCATCCGACCGTGAGGGGGCGGAGCGGCGGGTACGGGCGGACTGGCGCGACCATCAGCAGCTCCTGCGGACGGTCGGCCGGCTGGCCGCCGTCCGCCACGGCCGCGCCGCCGTCTTCGGCTTCGACGCCGCCGGCGCCCTGGCCGCCGCCCGCGCCAACGAGGCCCTGGGACTGCCCGGGACCCCCACCGCCGCCGTCACCGCCCTCATGGACAAGGCCGCCCTGCGCGCCCGCTCCAACACCCTGCACCCGCGCCGGCCCGTCTCCTTCGCCCGCTGCGGCCGCGCCGACACGCTCCCCTTCGTCGCCACCCTCATCGGCTACCCGTGCGTGGTCAAGCCCCGCGCGGGCGCCGACGGCGAGGGCGTCCGCCTCGTCCACGGCGAGGCGGCGGCGCGGGCCGCCGCCCGCGGCTACCCCGCCGTCACCGACCTGCTCGTCGAGGAGTACCTCGAAGGCCCCGAACTCGCCGTCGAGACCCTCTCCCGGGCCGGCCGCCACCAGGTCCTCGGCTGGGCCCGCCGGCTGACCGGACCGGGCGGAGGCCTCACCGCCACCGGCCACGACCTGCCCGTGCCCCTCGATCCCGCGACCGCGGAGGCCGTACGGGTCCTCGTACGCGGCGTCCTCGACCTGGCCGGCCACCGCGACGGCCCGTCCCACACCGAGGTCATCCTCACCGCGCACGGCCCCCGCCTGGTCGAGGCCCACGCCCGCCCCGGCGGCGAGGAGATCACCCGGCTGCTGCGGCTCGCCCACGGCACGGATGTGCTGGGCCTCGCCCTCGCCGCCGGGCTGGGCCTGCCCGAGCCGCCCCCCAGCCCGCGCGCCACCCACGCGGGGCTGCGCTACGTCGACTTCCCGCCCGGGCTGAGCCCCGACGCGGTCCGCCCGGGGCTCTCCGCCGCGCGAGCCGTACCGGGAGTGGTCCGGGTCCAGCTGGAGATCCCGCCCGACGCCACGGTCCGGCGCCCGCCGGCGGGCGCGCGCCACCACGCGTACGTACTCGCCACCGCGCCGACGCCCGGCTCCCTGACCCGCGTCCTGGACCGGGCCGCCGCCCTGCTCGGGCAGCGTGTGCCGCAGCCGCGGCCGCGTCAGCCGGAGACCGGCTTCGCGTAGTCGCCGTAGCCGGTCCAGTCCAGGACGACGCAGGGCTCGTCACTGAGCACCCAGGCGTCGTGCCCGGGCGCCACCTGGATGAAGTCGCCGGGCCCGACGTCCAGGGACTCCCCGTCGTCCATGGCGATCCGCATCCGGCCGCTCACCACGTACCCGGTGTGGCCGGAGAGGCAGCTGTCCGTCCCGGCCAGCGGCTTGACGTGCTGCGACCACTTCCAGCCCGGTTCGAAGACGGCGCGGCCCACTTGGCCGCCGTCCGTCTCCACCAGGTCGAGCCTGCCCATGCCGTCCGTGAACGGCCGGGTCTCGTCCGCCGCGTCGAAGTTCCTGGACACCAGGCCGGCCATGGTCATCGCCTCCAGCGAAGAAGCACCCGAGTCCCTCATCTCACTGTACGCCGAGGCGCCGTGACGGCCCGGGGAAGTCCCTCACCTGCGCAGCGACCGCCCGAAGCCGGACGCCAGCGGCATCCGCAGGCCCAGCGGCGGCGGGGCGGCGAGGGCGTCCGCCACCGGGCGCGAGTACCGCCCCGAGCACACCGCCCCCAGGACGAAATCCACCGCGAGCGCCACCACTTCCGCCTGGTGCTCCGCCAGGGAGTGCCCGTCGGAATGGACCTCGAAGCGGCACGTGGAGCGATTCGCCTTCTTCGCCCGGGCCGCCAGCAGGAACGAGTCCTCCGGGTCGCTGCGGGCGTCGTTGGTGCCGTGCACGATCAGCACCTGCCGCCCCGCCAGCTGCTTCACCGGTTCGGGGGACCCGGCGCCGTCCGCCCTCCCGAGGCAAGGGGCCAGCGCCAGGACCGAGTTGACGGCCTCGTGCCCCGCCGCCCGCAGCGCGGCCAGCCCGCCCGCGTCGTAGCCCGCCAGGCAGACCGGCACGTCGCCGTAGCGGCGCACGGCCTCGTCCGCGGCCCACCGCGCCTGCTCCTCCCGCACGGCCCCGGCGCCGTGCGGCAGGGTGTGCGCGACCAGCCCCTCCGCCCCGCCGGCCCGACCCAGTGCCCGCGCGAGCGCACGCACCGGACCGGGGGTGAATCTCGACGTCCCGGGAAGCAGGAGCACCACACCACTGACCGTAGATCCCGAACCGCTCGCGCCGACGGCCCGCCCCAGGCGGGCACCGCGCGCCGGGGGCGCATGCTGTGCCATGGCGGAACAGTCTCAGACGCGAAGGTGTACGCCATCCGTCCGCGCGGTCACTGTTACATATCGAGTGCCCCCGTCAGCGCGGCGCTCTACGCGCGTAGGAGTTAGAGTGCGCAGATGACGAGCGAGACCCCCAACCTGCCGACCCCGGATCAGATCCGCCGCTCCCCCAAGGTGCTCCTGCACGATCACCTCGACGGTGGACTGCGCCCCGGGACCATCATCGAGCTGGCCCGCGAGGCCGGCTACGAGAACCTCCCCGAGACCGACGCCGACAAGCTCGGCGTCTGGTTCCGCGAAGCCGCCGACTCCGGTTCCCTCCCGCGGTACCTGGAGACCTTCGCGCACACCTGCGCGGTCATGCAGACGAAGGCGGCCCTGTTCCGGGTCGCCGCCGAGTGCGCCGAGGACCTGGCCGAGGACGGCGTCGTGTACGCCGAGATCCGCTACGCCCCCGAGCAGCACCTGGAAGCCGGCCTGAGCCTCGAAGAGGTCGTCGAGGCGGTGAACGACGGCTTCCGCGAGGGCGAGCGCCGCGCCCGGGCCAACGGCCACCGCATCCGCGTCGGCGCCCTGCTCACCGCGATGCGTCACGCCGCGCGCGCCCTGGAGATCGCGGAGCTGGCCAACCGCTACCGCGACAACGGCGTCGTCGGCTTCGACATCGCCGGCGCCGAGGCGGGCTTCCCCCCCACCCGCCACCTCGACGCCTTCGAGTACCTCAAGCGCGAGAACAACCACTTCACCATCCACGCGGGCGAGGCCTTCGGCCTGCCGTCGATCTGGCAGGCCCTGCAGTGGTGCGGCGCGGACCGCCTCGGCCACGGTGTGAAGATCATCGACGACATCGAGGTCGCCGCCGACGGCTCCGTGACGCTGGGGCGCCTGGCCTCGTACGTCCGGGACAAGCGCATCCCCCTGGAGATGTGCCCCACCTCGAACCTGCAGACGGGCGCGGCCGTCTCCTACGCCGAGCACCCCATCGGCCTGCTGCGGAAGCTGCACTTCAGGCTGACGGTCAACACCGACAACCGGCTGATGAGCGGCACCAGCATGAGCCGCGAGTTCGAGCACCTGGTCGACACCTTCGGCTACTCGCTGGACGACATGCAGTGGTTCACCGTCAATGCGATGAAGTCCGCGTTCATTCCTTTCGATGAACGACTGGCGATGATCAACGAGGTCATCAAGCCCGGTTACGCGGAGCTGAAGTCCGAGTGGCTGTTCCGGCAGACTGCTTCGACCAGCGGTTCTGTCTCGGCCTAGGCCAGAGCTTGACGTACTGAAAGCGCCCGGGAGGAGCAATTCCCGGGCGCTTTCTCATATTTAAGGATGTTTGCGGGTGGCGGTTTGAAGTGACTAGTTTGCGGAGCCGCTCAATTCCCCGTCGCAAGGACGATTCCTCATGAAGCAGTCAGCTGCCAAGACCCTCGGTGTCGCAGTGATCGGCGCCGCCCTCGCCGCGGGCGCTGCCGGTACCGCCTCCGCCTCGGCACTCCCGGCCGCCAGCCTGACGGACGCCCTCGGTTCCGTCACCAGCGCCACCAGCTCCCTCACGAACCAGACGGAGACCGCCCAGGAGGGTGCGTCCGACCCCGCCGCCCCGGTCACCGGCCTGCTCGGCGGCCTGCCTCCGCTCCCGGCGCTCGGCGGCTGACACCGCCTCGACGCGTACACGCGTTCGGTGGGCGCACGCCTCTTCCAGGAGGTGTGCGCCCCGCCGCCGCGTGTGCCACGATCACCACCAACTGCCCGCCGACGCACGGGGTATGAGGTCTCGGTCATGCGCATGAAGGCACGAGCGACGCTGGTCGCACTGGTCCCCGCCCTGCTCCTCGCGGCGGTGGGATGCAGCAGTACGGACAGCCCGGACTCCGCCCCGCCCGGCAGGGGGCCGGACCCCAAGGGCTCCGCCGGCCGGACCGCGGACGCACCCGGATCCCCGGCGGCACCCGCCCCCGGCGCACCGGCCGCGTCGAAGAGCGGCGGCAGCAGGCTGGAGCGCTCCGCCCTGGAGCAGGGCGACCTCGCCGACTACCAGGTCTCGGCCCAGGGCAAGAACCCGAACGCCCCGAACGGCCAGCCGCAGGCCGACAAGAAGGCCTGCCAGCCGCTGGCCGACATCATGGGCGACAAGCCGGACCCGGCCGCCCGGCAGACGGTCAACCGCGGCGTCGGCTCGCAGAAGCAGATCGGCCTCGCCGTCTCCGCCTCGGTCAGCTCCTACGCCGAGAGCGACGCCAAGGCGCTGATCGCCCGGCTCAAGGCGGCCGTGGCCGCGTGCGCCACGGGCTTCTCCGCCACCGTCGAGAAGCAGACCGCCGGCTACCGCGAGGTGCGGGCCGCGCAGTACCGCACCTCCGGTGACGAGAGCGTGAGCTGGACCCTGACCGCCGCCGGCCAGGGCGTCTCGGCCCAGGTCCACCTCGTCGTCGCACGCGAGGGCGACACCGTCGTACGGCTGATGGCCCTCGACGTGGCCTCCGCCGAGCGGCAGGTCCAGGTGCCGCAGGAAGTGGCCGACAAGCAGCTGGAGAAGGTCGAGCGGGCGCGCTGACCTACCAGGCCGTGGAGGCCGGCTTCTCGTTCGGCAGCAGCAGCCACAGCGCCAGGTAGATCAGGAACTGCGGGCCGGGCAGCACGCACGAGACGACGAATATGGTCCGCCACGCCGCGGCGGACATTCCGAAACGCCGCGACAGTCCGGCGCAGACGCCGCCGATCCATCGACCGTCACGGGGGCGGACAAGGGCGCTCATGGGATTCTCCTTCTTCGGGATCGCTTTTCCGCGATGCCTCAATAATCCCGTTGAACCGCCGACAGCACCTCGGTCCAGGGGCCGAGTCCGACCCTGGAAATCCTCGGGGTAGTCCCCTGATAAGCGGCCTGTGAGCGCCGCAGCCGCGCGCGCAGCGCCGGTACGACGGCCACGTGCGCGAGCAGGACCCCGGCGGTGCTCAGCAGGACCGAGTCCACATCGACCACTCGGCCCGGGACGGACGTCTGGAGCATCTCGATGCTGAGCGAGACCAGCGCGCCCGCGGCGGCGGTCCGGGCCAGCGAGGACCAGGCCGACAACGGTGACGGCGCGAGCCGCCCGCTCACCAGCGGCAGCAGCACCCCGAGCGGGGCCAGCAGCGCCAGCCCCTCCCCGATCCGCCGGGCGGCCTCAAGCGGCCCCAGGGCGAGGTCGGCCTGGATGCCCTCCAGCGGGACCAGATTGGCGGAGGCCGCCCAGGGCACGTCCAGCGGCATCAGCGTGAGCCAGCCGACGACCAGGAGATGAGCGGCCAGCAGGGCTCCGGCCAGGAGCCGGAGACGGAGCTGGATGGCGGTGTCGGCACTGCGGCCGGCCTCAAGACGCTGCACACCTGCGAGGACGCCCACCCGGTAGCCCCGGTTCCGCCTGCTCGCGGGTGTGGCCGGGAGCACGTCCGGCACGACCGGTCAGCCCGCGGCGAGGAGCACGACGAGCAGCACCGTGCCGACGACCGCGGGGACGATGACCTCGTACGCCCAGCGCACCCGGACACCGCCCTGGGCGCCCGCCCGCGAGGCGCCGCGCTCGGCCAGCTCCCGCAGCTCGTCCACGACCCGGTCGGCGGCGGCCCGCGGCGGGCCGGCCGGCTCACCGGGCTTCGCCCCGGGGGCGGTGAGGCCCTTGCCGCTGAGCCCGCCGCGGCGGCTGAGCCCCTGGCGGGTCGCCTTCTTGCGCTCCCGCAGGGAGACGGGGACCGACCAGAGCTGGTACGTCGACCCCTCGGCCAGGACCTCGGCCGAGTATCCGGCGCGCACCGCGTCCACCGCCGCCCAGGGCAGCTCGACGATCCGGAACGGGTTGCGCACGCGCATCCGGTCCGCGTTGGCGAACACCGCCGGGCGGATCGTGAACGCGACGGTGAGCGGTACGGCGCCCAGTGCGACGGCGAGGGCGATCCACGGGGTGGTGCCCGAGCCGCGGACCACGGCGTCACCGCAGAGCCACGCGATCAGAGCGAGCAGCAGGACTCCGGTGACGACGGCCGTGGACGAACGGTAGACCCGGTCGTGGTGGACCGGCTCGTCGGCTGCTGGCTGCTGGCTGCTCATGCGGTCGATTCTGCCCCACGGGTCCTCGGCCCACGAGATCGGTGTCGATTCCGCAGCGGAATCGGGGGAGGGGGTGACAGGTCGCTACGCGCGTAGATATGCTCATGTGGTGACCATGCCCACCACCCTCACCGCATTCGCTGACGTGACGACGTCCGACAGTGCGCTGCGCCGCTTCCTGCACGGGCTGCCCGGCGTCGACGCTGTCGGCCTGGAGGCCCGCGCGGCCTCCCTCGGCACCCGTTCGATCAAGACGACGGCCAAGGCGTACGCCATCGACCTGGCCATCTCGATGATCGACCTGACGACGCTGGAAGGCGCGGACACCCCGGGCAAGGTCCGGGCGCTCTCCGCCAAGGCCGTCCACCCCGATCCGACCGACCGCACGACCCCGACGACGGCCGCCGTCTGCGTCTACCCCGACATGGTGGCCACCGCGAAGGCGGCCCTGAACGGAGCCGACGTCAAGGTCGCCTCCGTCGCCACCGCCTTCCCGGCCGGCCGCGCGGCCCTGCCCGTCAAGCTCGCGGACACGGCCGACGCCGTCGCCGCCGGCGCCGACGAGATCGACATGGTCATCGACCGTGGCGCCTTCCTCGCCGGCCGTTACCTGGACACGTACGAGCTGATCAAGGCCGTCAAGGAGGCCTGCGTCCGCCCCGACGGCACTGCCGCCCGCCTCAAGGTCATCTTCGAGACCGGCGAGCTGTCGACGTACGACAACATCCGCCGCGCCTCCTGGATCGGCATGCTCGCGGGCGCCGACTTCATCAAGACGTCGACCGGCAAGGTGGGGGTCAACGCCACCCCGGCCAACACGCTGCTCATGCTCGAAGCCGTACGCGACTTCCGCGCCCAGACCGGGATCCAGATCGGCGTCAAGCCGGCCGGCGGCATCCGGACCACCAAGGACGCGATCAAGTTCCTGGTCCTGGTCAACGAGACCGCGGGCGAGGACTGGCTGAGCAACCACTGGTTCCGCTTCGGCGCGTCCAGCCTGCTCAACGACCTGCTGATGCAGCGCCAGAAGCTGAGTACCGGCCGCTACTCCGGTCCCGACTACGTGACGGTGGACTGAGACCCCCATGAACATGGACAACACGACTTCCCTCTTCGCGTACGCGCCGGCCCCCGAGTCCCGCTCGGTCGTCGACATCGCCCCCTCCTACGGCCTCTTCATCGACGGCGAGTTCACCGACGCCGCCGACGGCAAGGTCTTCAAGACCGTCTCGCCGAGCAGCGAGGAGGTCCTGTCCGAGGTGGCCCGGGCCGGCGCCGCCGATGTGGACCGCGCCGTGCGGGCCGCCCGCAAGGCCTTCGAGAAGTGGTCCGCGCTGCCCGGCTCCGAGCGCGCCAAGTACCTCTTCCGCATCGCCCGGATCATCCAGGAGCGCAGCCGCGAGCTGGCCGTCCTGGAGACCCTGGACAACGGCAAGCCGATCAAGGAGACCCGCGACGCGGACCTCCCGCTGGTCGCCGCGCACTTCTTCTACTACGCGGGCTGGGCCGACAAGCTCGACCACGCGGGCTACGGCCCGAACCCGCGCCCCCTCGGTGTGGCCGGCCAGGTCATCCCGTGGAACTTCCCGCTCCTGATGCTCGCGTGGAAGATCGCCCCGGCGCTCGCCACGGGCAACACGGTCGTCCTGAAGCCCGCCGAGACCACGCCGCTCTCGGCGCTGTTCTTCGCGGACATCTGCCGCCAGGCCGGCCTGCCCAGGGGAGTCGTCAACATCCTCCCGGGCTACGGTGACGCGGGCGCGGCCCTCGTCGAGCACCCGGACGTCGACAAGGTCGCCTTCACCGGCTCGACCGCCGTGGGCAAGAAGATCGCCCGCCACGTCGCCGGCACCGACAAGAAGGTCACCCTGGAGCTGGGCGGCAAGGGCGCGAACATCGTCTTCGACGACGCGCCCCTCGACCAGGCCGTCGAGGGCATCGTCAACGGCATCTTCTTCAACCAGGGCCAGGTCTGCTGCGCGGGCTCGCGCCTGCTGGTCCAGGAGTCGATCCACGACGAGCTGCTGGACTCCCTCAAGCGCCGCCTCTCCACGCTGCGCCTGGGCGACCCGCTCGACAAGAACACGGACATCGGCGCGATCAACTCCGCCGAGCAACTGGCCCGGATCACCGCGCTCGCGGAGACCGGCGAGGCCGAGGGCGCCGAGCGCTGGTCCCCGGCCTGCGAGCTGCCGTCCGCCGGCTACTGGTTCGCCCCGACGCTCTTCACGAACGTCACCCAGGCGCACACCGTCGCCCGCGACGAGATCTTCGGCCCGGTGCTGTCCGTGCTGACCTTCCGCACGCCCGACGAGGCCGTGGCGAAGGCCAACAACAGCCAGTACGGACTCTCCGCCGGCATCTGGACGGAGAAGGGCTCGCGGATCCTCGCGGTCGCCGGCCGCCTCCGCGCGGGTGTGGTGTGGGCCAACACGTTCAACAAGTTCGACCCGACCTCGCCCTTCGGCGGCTACAAGGAGTCGGGCTTCGGCCGCGAGGGCGGCCGCCACGGCCTGGAGGGCTACCTCGATGTCTGATCTGTCGGCGGCGCCGGGGCGCCTGAACGTCTTCAAGACCTACAAGCTGTACGTCGGGGGCAAGTTCCCCCGCTCCGAGAGCGGCCGGGTGTACGAGGTGAGCGACTCCAAGGGCAACTGGCTGGCCAACGCCCCCCTGTCCTCCCGCAAGGACGCGCGTGACGCGGTCGTCGCGGCCCGCAAGGCCTTCGGCGGCTGGTCGGGCGCGACCGCCTACAACCGCGGGCAGGTCCTCTACCGCGTCGCCGAGATGCTGGAGGGCCGTCGGGACCAGTTCGTCCGCGAGGTCGCCGAGGCCGAGGGGCTGTCGAAGTCCAAGGCCGGCGCGGTCGTCGACGCGGCGGTCGACCGGTGGGTCTGGTACGCGGGCTGGACCGACAAGATCGGCCAGATCACGGGCGGGGCCAACCCGGTCGCGGGCCCGTTCCTCAACATCTCCACCCCGGAACCGACCGGTGTGGTCACGGTCGTCGCCCCGCAGGCCTCGTCCTTCCTGGGCCTGGTCTCGGTGGTCGCCCCGGTGATCGCGACGGGCAACACGGCCGTCGTCATCGCCAGCGAGAGGTCCCCGCTCCCCGCCCTCTCCCTGGGCGAGGTGCTGGCCACCTCCGACCTGCCCGGCGGCGTGGTCAACATCCTGTCCGGCAAGGCCGCCGAGATGGGCCCGCACCTGGCGTCCCACCAGGACGTCAACGCCATCGACCTGGCCGGCGCCGACGCGGCGCTCGCCAAGGAGCTGGAGATCGCCGCGGCCGACAACCTCAAGCGCGTCCTGCGTCCACAGCCTGTGGACGACTGGAGCGCCGACCCAGGCACGTCGCGTATGACGGCGTTCCTGGAGACCAAGACCGTCTGGCACCCGACGGGGTCGCTGGGCTCGGGCGGATCGTCCTACTAGGACACCCCCGCGAGACCGGCCCCGGCAGCGTCCCCCGCGCTGCCGGGGCCTTTCGCGTGCCTACGCGCGGGGGAGCGCCGGCCCCAGCAGGGAGGAGACGGCGGCGGTGGGCAGTTCGCCGACCGACGGCCCCTGCGTCAGGACGCCGGTGACCATGCCCGTGCCGACGGACGGGAAGTCCGCGATCTTGGTGGCGACCCCGTTGTCCAGCGGGTCCACCCCCGTGTGCGCGAGCGGGTTCACCTTGAGGTTCGCGATCGGGTCGGCCACCCCGGACAGGGCCGCCGGTACGGAGAGCTCGCCGGCCTGGGCACCGCCCGCGGCCATCGCCAGGGCCGCGCCGGCCATGGAGACGGTCAGGCCTGCGGTGCGGAGCCGGTTCGGCCCGGAGGGGGCTGCGTGACGTGCCATGGGGTTCCCGCCTGTGGTCGTAGTCGCGTGCGCACGCAGCGTAGTTGAGGTGTGTTCCTCGACACCAACCGGGCACCGGGAGGATCCCCTACCCGGGGGAATGGTTCAGACTGGTGTCCCGTGAGCTCCTCCTCTCCCGCGCCGACCCGTGTCGTCCTTCTGACCGGTCCGTCGGGCTCCGGAAAATCGTCGCTGGCCGCCCGGTCCGGGCTGCCCGTGCTGCGCCTCGACGACTTCTACAAGGAGGGCGACGACCCCACTCTCCCGCTGGTCGCCGGCAGCGCCGACATCGACTGGGACTCGCCGGCGTCCTGGGACGCGGACGCGGCGGTCGCCGCGATAGCCGAGCTGTGCGCGGGCGGGCGGACACGGGTGCCGGTGTACGACCTCGCCACGTCCTCGCGGACCGGCACCGAGGCCCTGGACATCGCGCGGTCGCCGCGGACCGCGCTGTTCATCGCGGAGGGCATCTTCGCCGCCGACATCGCGGCGCGGTGCCAGGAGCTGGGGCTGCTGGCCGACGCGATCTGCCTGCGGGGCCGGCCCTCGACCACGTTCCGCCGCCGACTGGCCCGCGACCTGCGCGAGGGCCGCAAGTCCGTGCCGTTCCTGCTGCGCAGGGGCTGGCGGCTGATGCGGGCCGAACGGGGCATCGTCTCCCGGCACGTCGCGCTGGGCGCGCACGCCTGCGCCCGCGACGAGGCCCTGGGCCGCCTGGCCGCCGCCGCGGCCGGCCGCCACCGCGCCCCCGCCACCACGTAGGCGTTCCCTGCGGGCGGTGCGGGCCCGCGGTCACCGGGGCCCGCGATCACCGGGGCCCGCGGACGCGAAAAGGCGGGATCACGCGGACCCCCGGCCGCGGGTTCCCGGCTCGTACCCCCCTCGTGGCCCGCGCCCCACCCCCCGTAGACGGAGCCCCCCGCCCCATGGTACGTGGGCCCCCCCCCCCCGGGGGGGGGGGGGGGGGGGCCCGGGGCCCCCGGGGCCCCCCCACCCGGGGGGCCGGCCCACCAAACTGGGGGGCACCCCGCCCCCCCCCGGCCGGCCCCCCCCGCCTCTTCCCCCCCTCGTGGCCGCCGCCCCACCCCCGTAGGACGGACCCCCCGGCCCGATGGTCCGTGCGCCGCGCGGCGATACCGCCTTACGCGACGAGCTCCTCGAAGGACTCCGCCTCGTCGTGGCCGAAGCTCAGCGCCTGGTCCTCCCGCATGCGCCGGAGCGAACGCCAGATGCTCGACTTCACCGTGCCGACGCTGATGCCGAGGATGTCCGCGATCTCCGGGTCCGTGCGGCCCTCGTAGTAGCGCAGCACCAGCATCGTGCGCTGCGGCTCCGGGATGCGGGACAGCGCCTGCCACAGCACCGCGCGCAGCTCCGTACCGCGCATCGCGTCCGTGTCCGAGGCCGTCTCCGGCAGTTCCTCGGTCGGGTACTCGTTCAGCTTCCGCCGCCGCCACGCGCTGATGTGCAGGTTCGTCATGGTGCGCCGCAGGTAGCCGCCGACGGCCGCCTTGTCGCTGATCCGGTCCCAGGCCCGGTACGTGGAGAACAGCGCGCTCTGCAGCAGGTCCTCGGCCTCGTGGCGGTCGCCGGTGAGGTGGAAGGCCGTCGCGTACAGGGACGCCCGGCGCTCCTGGACGTACGCCGTGAACTCGGCCTCCGCGGCACTGGAGGGGGCGGGGCGCTGCGCCGGTACGGCGGTGGCGCGGTAGGTGTTCGCGTCGATGGCCACCACGTGTGCCGGCCGGGGGCGGGCGACCGCCGACGTGCGGACACCCGCCCGGCGGTTCACATCGTGCAGCCGCGTGACGACCGCGCTGGTCGTGGTGCTGTGCAGCGTGTTCATCTCGCGCCCCCCGTCGTGGAGTCTGCTCTGGGTCCGTACCTCGTTCGTTGGTAGAAGCCTGCCCGGCCGACATAACCGGGGTGTCCGTCGACTGTCACAGGCCTGTCACAGCGCCCGGCGCGGGATCCCCCGCGTCGGACGGTCGAACTCCCGTGGCCCGATGGGACAGAATGAGCGCGTGCCTTTCCTGTTGCTGATCGAGGACGACGACGCCATCCGCACGGCCCTCGAACTCTCCCTGTCACGCCAGGGCCACCGAGTGGCCACCGCGGCGACGGGCGAGGACGGCCTGAAGCTGCTGCGCGAGCAGCGGCCCGACCTGATCGTGCTCGACGTCATGCTGCCCGGCATCGACGGCTTCGAGGTGTGCCGGCGGATCCGCCGCACCGACCAGCTGCCGATCATCCTGCTCACCGCGCGCAACGACGACATCGATGTCGTCGTCGGACTGGAGTCGGGCGCCGACGACTACGTGGTCAAGCCCGTCCAGGGCCGGGTCCTCGACGCGCGGATCCGGGCCGTACTGCGCCGCGGTGAGCGCGAGTCCAGCGATTCCGCGAGCTTCGGCTCCCTCGTCATCGACCGGTCCGCCATGACCGTGACGAAGAACGGCGAGGACCTCCAGCTCACCCCGACCGAGCTGCGGCTGCTGCTCGAACTCAGCCGCCGTCCCGGGCAGGCCCTCTCCCGCCAGCAGCTCCTGCGGCTGGTGTGGGAGCACGACTACCTGGGCGACTCGCGGCTCGTCGACGCCTGCGTGCAGCGGCTGCGGGCCAAGGTCGAGGACATCCCGTCCTCGCCCACCCTGATCCGTACCGTCCGCGGCGTCGGGTACCGCCTGGACTCCCCGCAGTGATCCGGGCGCTGCTCGCGGGCCGGCGCTGGACCAGCCTGCGGCTGCGGCTCCTCGTGGTGTTCGCGCTCGTCGCGCTCACGGCGGCGGTCTCCGCCTCCGGGATCGCGTACTGGCTCAACCGGGAAGCGGTCCTGACCCGGGTGCAGGAGGCCGCCCTCGGCGACTTCCGGCAGGAGATGCGGGACCGGGCCGCGGCGCTGCCCGCCGACCCGACGCCGGAGGAGCTGCAGCGCACCGCCGAGCTGATGGCGGGCAGCAGCCCCGGCTACAGCGTGCTGCTGGTGCACCAGGACAAGAACGACCGTCAGGTGTTCGGCTCGGCCGGGCCCGACTCCTTCGGGCTGCGCGACGTACCCGAAGCGCTCCAGGAGGCGGTGAACGACCGGCAGAAGACGACCGCGGCCAACGACTCCGAGTACCACATGTACTGGCAGCGGACGAAGCCGGACGGCAACCCGTACCTGGTCGGGGGCACGCGGATCGTGGGCGGCGGACCGACCGGCTACATGTACAAGTCGCTGGCGCAGGAACGGGACGACCTCAACGCGCTCGCCTGGTCGCTGACGATCGCGACGGGTCTCGCGCTCCTCGGCTCCGCCCTGCTCGCGCAGGCGGCGGCCCGGACCGTGCTCAAGCCCGTGCAGCGGCTGGGCGAGGCGGCCCGGCGGCTCGGCGAGGGCGAACTGGACCACCGGTTGGACGTGTCGGGGACGGACGAACTCGCCGATCTGTCGCACACCTTCAACAAGACGGCGGAGGCGCTGGAGAAGAAGGTCGCCGACATGAGCGCGCGGGAGGAGTCGAGCCGGCGGTTCGTCGCGGACATGTCCCACGAGCTGCGCACTCCGCTGACGGCGCTGACGGCGGTGGCCGAGGTGCTGGAGGAGGAGGTCGACGACCTCGATCCGATGATCGCACCGGCGGTCGCGCTCGTCGTGAGCGAGACGCGGCGCCTCAACGACCTGGTGGAGAACCTGATGGAGGTCACCCGCTTCGACGCGGGAACGGCCCGCCTGGTCCTGGACGACGTGGACGTCGCCGACCAGGTCACGGCCTGCATCGACGCGCGGGCCTGGCTCGACGCCGTGGAACTCGACGCGGAGCGGGGCATCGTGGCGCGGCTCGACCCGCGCCGCCTGGACGTCATCCTGGCCAATCTGATCGGGAACGCCCTCAAGCACGGCGGCTCGCCGGTGCGGGTCTCGGTGGTCGTCGAGGGCGAGTGGCTGGTGATCGCGGTCCAGGACAACGGCCCGGGCATCCCCGAGGCGGTACTGCCGCACGTCTTCGACCGGTTCTACAAGGCCAGCGCGTCGCGGCCGAAGTCGGACGGCAGCGGCCTGGGCCTGTCGATCGCGGTGGAGAACGCGCACATCCACGGCGGGGACATCACGGCCGCCAACGCGGCGGAGGGCGGTGCGCTGTTCACGCTGCGGCTGCCGGTGGACGTGGGGAAGGTGATCGCGGGTGGTGAGGATGCGTAGGGTCCTGCCGGCCGTGCTGGCGCTGCCGGTGCTGCTCGTCCTGCCGGGCTGCGGGATCCGGGCGACGACCGTGCCGGTCGACGTGGGCGCGGCGCCCTCGCGGGTCTCGTGCGACACGCCGGTGCAGCCGGGCGGGGTGCAGGGCTTCCGGGCGACGGTGGAACTGGTCTGCGGATCGGAGCTGGTCGGCGTGGAGCGCGTGATCCCGGTACCGGAGAAGAAGCCGGTACGCGATCCCATGACGCTGGTGGTGCAGGCGCTGCTGGAGGCGCTGGAGCGGACGCCGTCCGCGGAGGAGCGGGACGCCGGCTTCACGACCGGGGTCCCGGCGGGGCTGACGGCCGGTCCGCCGAGGGAGGGCGATCCGGCCGGCACGGTGCGGCTGAGCCGCAAGCCGGAGGACCTGCCGCCGGTGGCGCTGTCGCAGCTGGTGTGCACGCTGGCGGGCAGCGAGGCGGTGTCGGCGGGACCGGGACCGGTGATCCTCGGCGGGCCGGACACCGATCCGCCGAGGGCGTGGGAGTGCACGGAGGCGGTCCGTACCCGCCCGGAGTCGGTACCGACGCTCGGCGAGATCGTCCGCCCCACCGCGGTGCCGAGCGAGGGCGCGAGCCCGAGCCCGAAGCGGCCCTGACCCGGGCGCGGAAGGGTTGGACGCGGCGCGGCGCGCAAGGGCGCGGATGGGCGCTGCGCAGATGCGCGTGGCGCGGACGCCGACGGGCCCCGGACCGGTGGTCCGGGGCCCGTCGCGCCGGGTCGACTACGGGGTCCGCAGCCCCATCGCCGCCGCGAGGTCCAGCTTGAGCGCGTCCAGGACCTCCTGGCCGCGGACGCGGGCGTCCGCGAGGTCGGAGGCCCCGGCCACCGGGACCACGACCTCCAGGTAGCACTTCAGCTTCGGCTCCGTGCCCGACGGGCGGGTGATCACCCGGGCCTGGTACGCGCCGTCCAGGTAGTAGCGCAGGCCGTCCGTGGGCGGGAGGGTCCCCGTGCCCTCGGCCAGGTCCTCGGCCGAGGCCACCCGCAGGCCGGCCAGCGTGACCGGCGGGCGCGCACGCAGGGCGGCCATCGCGTCGGCGATGACCGACAGGTCCGAGACCCGGACCGACAGCTGGTCGGTGGCGTGCAGGCCGTGGGTCAGCGCCAGGTCGTCCAGCAGGTCGGTCAGGGTGCGGCCCTGCTCCTTGAGCACCGAGGCCAGCTCGGCGACCAGCAGGGCCGCGGTGACCCCGTCCTTGTCGCGCACGCCCTCGGGGTCGACGCAGTAGCCGAGCGCCTCCTCGTACCCGTACCGCAGGCCCTCGACGCGGGCGATCCACTTGAAGCCCGTCAGGGTCTCTTCGTAGCCCACGCCCGCCGCCTCGGCGATCCGGCCCAGCAGCGAGGACGAGACGATCGACTCGGCGAAGACACAGTCCTTCGCGTCGCCCGAGACCCCGTTGCTGACCAGGTGGGCCGCGAGCAGCGCGCCGACCTCGTCGCCGCGCAGCATCCGCCAGCCGTCCGCGGTGGGCACGGCCACGGCGCAGCGGTCCGCGTCGGGGTCGTTGGCGATCACGATGTCGGGCCGGACCTCGGCGGCCTTCGCGAAGGCCAGGTCCATCGCGCCCGGCTCCTCCGGGTTGGGGAAGGCGACCGTCGGGAAGGCCGGGTCCGGCTCGGCCTGCTCGGCGACCAGGACCGGTGCCGGGAAGCCGTGCCGGGCGAAGGCCGCCATGACGACGTCCTTGCCGACACCGTGCATCGCCGTGTAGACGGTCCGCACCGACCGCGGGGACCCGGGGGTCAGGACCGCGTCCGTACGGGCCAGGTAGGCCTCAAGGACCTCGTCGCCGAGCTCCTCCCAGCCCGAGTCGGGGCGCGGTACGGAGTCCAGCGTGGTGACACGCCCGATCTCCGCCGCGATCCCGGAGTCCGCCGGGGAGACGATCTGCGAGCCGTCGCCGAGGTAGACCTTGTAGCCGTTGTCCCGGGGAGGGTTGTGGCTCGCGGTCACCTCGACGCCGGCGACGGCGCCCAGGTGCCTTATGGCGTACGCGAGGACGGGCGTCGGCAGCGGGCGGGGCAGGACGGCCGCGCGCAGTCCGGCGCCGGTCATCACCGCGGCGGTGTCGCGGGCGAAGTCGGCCGACTTGTAGCGCGCGTCGTAGCCCACGACGACCAGGCCGCCGGCGTGCCCCTGGGCCACCAGGTAGGCCGCGAGGCCGGCCGCGGCCCGGATGACCACGGAGCGGTTCATCCGCATCGGGCCCGCTCCGAGCTCGCCGCGCAGTCCGGCGGTGCCGAACTGGAGGGTGCCGGAGAAGCGGTCCGCCAGCTCCGCCGTGTCGCCCGCCCGGATCAGCGCGGCGAGTTCCTCCGCGGTCTCCGGGTCCGGGTCCTCCGCCAGCCAGGCCTGGGCCCGGGTGATCAGGTCGTCCTGTTCCTGCACTACTTCCGCCTTACCTCTCGTACGGTCACTCAGATGCGGGCGAGGACCTGGGTCAGCAGCGTGCCCATGCGCGCGGCCGAGTCGCGGCCGGCCTGGAGCACCTCTTCGTGGTTCAGGGGCTCGCCGGAGATGCCCGCGGCCAGGTTGGTGACCAGGGAGATGCCGAGCACCTCGGCGCCGGCCTCGCGGGCGGCGATGGCCTCCAGCACGGTGGACATGCCGACCAGGTCGGCGCCCATGACGCGGATCATGTTGATCTCGGCCGGGGTCTCGTAGTGCGGGCCGGGGAACTGCACGTAGACGCCCTCTTCGAGGGTCTCGTCGATGTCCTTGCACATCGCGCGCAGGCGCGGCGAGTACAGGTCGGTGAGGTCCACGAAGTTCGCGCCGACGATCGGCGAGGTGGCGGTGAGGTTCAGGTGGTCGCTGATCAGCACCGGCTGGCCGGGCTTCATGCCCTCGCGGAGACCGCCGCAGCCGTTGGTGAGGACGATGGTCTTGCAGCCCGCGGCGACGGCGGTGCGGACACCGTGGGCGACGGCGGCGACGCCGCGGCCCTCGTAGTAGTGGGTCCGGCCGAGGAAGAGCAGCGCGCGCTTGTCGCCGATCTTGTACGAGCGGATCTTGCCGCCGTGGCCCTCGACGGCGGGCGGCGGGAACCCGGGCAGCTCGGTGACCGGGAACTCGGCCTCGGGGGCGCCGAGCGCCTCGGCGGCGGGGGCCCAGCCGGAGCCCATGACGAGGGCGACATCGTGGGTTTCCGCGCCGGTCAGCTCGCGCAGGCGGGCGGCTGCGGCGTCGGCGGCGGCGAAGGGGTCGGTAACAGATGCGTTCACGCGGACGAGCGTAGCCGCTCAATCCCTACGCGCGTAGATGGCACAGCTCACGGTGTTCGGATCGTTGCCTTGTCGTTTCCGACCAAATGTCCTCGGCGGGCCTCAGCAGGGGCGCTTGCGGAGCTCCATCACGTAGTCGTGCGGAGCGCCGGCCGACTCGGCCGCGTCGGCGAGCTCGCCCAGGTAGCGGGCGGAGGGCAGGCCGCCCTCGTAGCCGTTCAGTACGTACACCCAGGCGGCCTCCTCGCCCTCCAGGGTGTGCACGCGGACCCGCATGCGGCGGTAGATGTCGAGCCCCACGCCCTCCCAGCGGTCCATCGAGTCCTCGTCCAGCGGGGCGATGTCGTACAGCGCGACGAAGACCTGGTGGCGCGGGGCCTCCACGATCGTGGCGAGCGCGCCCTCCCAGCCCATCTGCTCGCCGCCGAAGGTGAGCCGCCAGTCGTTGATCCAGCCCGTGCCGCGCAGCGGCGAATGGGGAGCGCGGCGCGTCATCAGCCGCGGGTCGAGGTTGCCGGCGTACGCGGCGTAGAGCGACATGAGGTCGAGGGTACGGGAGGGGTGGCCGTGGCCGCGTGCCCGGCGGGCGTAACCCGGACGGAGTCCTGCGGAGGGACCGGGCGCGAAGCACCTTGATGCGTGCGGGACAATGGAGCACGGAATGCATCCCCCGGGGAGACCCCCCGGAACACCGGCCGGGGCGGCAGCCGACCGGGAAGACGTGAGGCGGACTTTTCGTGACCCGGATCGTGATCATCGGCGGCGGACCCGGCGGGTATGAGGCGGCCCTGGTGGGGGCCCAGCTCGGCGCGGAGGTGACCGTCGTGGACTGCGACGGTCTGGGCGGGGCCTCGGTCCTGACCGACTGCGTACCTTCCAAGACCCTCATCGCGACCGCCGAGGTGATGACGACCTTCGACTCCTCGTACGAGGAGCTCGGCATCGTCGTCGCGGACGACACCCCGCACATCGAGCAGGCCGCGCGTGTCGTGGGCGTGGACCTCGGCAAGGTGAACCGGCGTGTCAAGCGCCTCGCGCTCGCCCAGTCGCACGACATCACGGCCTCCGTCACCCGGGCCGGCGCCCGGGTGGTGCGCGGCCGCGGCAAGCTCGGCGGCCCGCAGGGCATCGACGGCACCCGTGACGTCATCGTCACGACGGCAGACGGCACCGAGACGATCCTGACGGCCGACGCCGTGCTGATCGCGACCGGCGGCCACCCCCGGGAGATCCCGGACGCCATGCCCGACGGCGAGCGCATCCTGAACTGGACCCAGGTCTACGACCTGGAGGAGCTCCCCGAGGAGCTGATCGTGGTCGGCTCCGGTGTGACCGGCGCCGAGTTCGCCGGCGCGTACCAGGCCCTCGGATCGCGGGTGACGCTGGTGTCCTCGCGGGACCGCGTGCTGCCGGGCGAGGACCCGGACGCCGCCGCCGTACTGGAGGACGTGTTCCGCCGGCGCGGCATGAACGTCGTCGGCCGCTCGCGCGCCGAGTCCGCCAAGCGCGTCGGCGACCGGGTCGAGGTGACGCTGTCCGACGGACGGGTGCTCTCCGGCACGCACTGCCTGATGGCGGTCGGTGCCGTGCCCAACACGAAGGGCATGAACCTGGAGGAGTCCGGGGTCCGGCTCAAGGAGTCCGGCCACATCTGGACCGACAAGGTCTCGCGCACCTCCTCGCCCGGCGTGTACGCCGCCGGCGACGTGACGGGCGTCTTCGCGCTGGCGTCCGTGGCGGCCATGCAGGGCCGCATCGCGATGTACCACTTCCTCGGCGACGCGGTGGCCCCGCTGAACCTGAAGACCGTCTCCTCCAACGTCTTCACCGACCCCGAGATCGCCACCGTCGGCTACACCCAGGCCGACGTGGACTCCGGCAAGATCGACGCCCGCGTGGTGAAGCTGCCGCTGCTGCGCAACCCGCGCGCCAAGATGCAGGGCATCCGGGACGGCTTCGTGAAGATGTTCTGCCGCCCGGGCACGGGCATCGTGGTCGGCGGCGTGGTGGTCGCGCCGCGCGCGAGCGAGCTCATCCACCCGATCTCGATCGCGGTCGACAACAACCTGACGGTCGAGCAGATCGCAAACGCGTTCACCGTGTACCCCTCCCTGTCGGGTTCGATCGCCGAGGTGGCCCGCCAGCTGCACACGCGCAAGGCCGGCGGCGAGGCCTGAGCGCCGCCAACCACCGCCCACCGCAAGGGGTTTGGGGCGGGGCGACGGTGCGCGGCGCGGAGTCCACGCAAGACTTCGACCGCGTATACCACTAGTCGTCCCGCCGTACGGACAACTTCGGTATTCCGGTGCAAGGAGCTGAAAGCAGACGGTCGTTGGGGTTACTGTCAGTTTCGTGTTCGCTGCAGAACGTCGCCAATTGATCCTCGAAATGGTGCGGGCCAACGGAGCGGTATCGCTCCGGGAGCTCGCCCGCGTCGTCCAGACCTCCGAAGTGACCGTACGGCGGGACGTGCGGGCACTGGAGGCAGAAGGACTCCTCGACCGCCGACACGGCGGTGCGGTCTTGCCGGGCGGTTTCACGCGGGAGTCCGGCTTTCCGCAAAAGTCCCATCTCGCGACGGCGGAGAAGACCGCCATCGCCGATGTCGCGGCCGGCCTCGTGGAAGAGGGCGAGGCCGTCGTCGTCGGCGCGGGCACCACGACCCAGGAGCTGGCCCGCCGGCTCGCCCGGGTGCCCGGACTGACCGTCGTCACCAACTCGCTGCTCGTCGCCCAGGCCCTGGCGCACGCCAACCGGGTGGAAGTGGTGATGACCGGCGGCACCCTGCGCGGGTCCAACTACGCCCTGGTGGGCAGCGGCGCCGAGCAGTCCCTCCAGGGGCTGCGGGTGTCCCGGGCCTTCCTGTCGGGCAGTGGTCTGACCGCCGAGCGCGGGCTGTCCACGTCCAACATGCTGTCCGCGAGCGTGGACCGGGCCCTGGTGCAGGCGGCCGCGGAGGTGGTGGTGCTGGCCGACCACACCAAGCTGGGCACCGACACGATGTTCCAGACCGTGCCGACCGACGTCATGACGCGGCTGGTGACGGACGAGCCGCCGCCGCACGACGACCGGGCCGCCACGGAGCTCCAGGCGCTGGCCGACCAGGGCGTGCAGATCACGGTGGCCGGCGGGGCCGCGTCCTCCGGCGGCGACGGCATGGCCGGCCGCCGGCCGCGCCGGGATTCCCCCCTCCCGGTCCAGCGCCGCGGCGGCCCGACGGCCCAGCTCCGCAGTGCCCCGGCGGGCCTGCTGGAACAGCAGGCGGAACGGGCCCGGGTGGCGGACATGCGCCGCCGCTGACACGCCCGCCCGCGCGTGCGGCCGACGCACAGAGAAACGGCGCCCTGCCCCGGACACGGTCCGAGGCGGGGCGCCGTTGTGTTGTTTCAGCTGCTGTGATGCCGTCGCCGGTGGCGTCGGCGGTGCCCAGGACCATGGGGAGGGCGGCGCGGCCCCAGCCGGTGGTGGCGTAGGTGAGGTCGGCGGCGCCCGGGGAGCCGGCCATGGTGGCGAGGGAGAGGACGTCGGCTCCGCCGTTGGGGCCGGGCTTGCCCTTGCGCAGGGCGAGGCCGCGGTTGGCGTTGGAGTTGTCGCGGAAGATCAGGTCGGGGACCTGGTCTCCGGAGACGTCGCGGACGCCGACGATGTCGCGGGCGGCCCAGCCGAAGGGGCTGGACTCCTTCAAGCGCAGCAGTGATGTGCAGCTGACGGAGGTCTGGTTCATCACCACGGGGAACAAGCTCGAAAAGAGAAGGGTGTGAGGTGGATCCACGGTGAGTGACAAGACGTATTACTTGTTCGCCGGGCTGGCCCGTGCGGGAGAGGTTCCCTCGAAGTCGTTCCAGGAGCGGGATGCCGAAGGCCTGTGGCGCCGGCTCACGAGTGACGCGACGGAGCTCTACGGCGAGCCGTACGAAGAGAGTCGGAGCTCTTTCCAGCTCTTCACCCACTTCCAGGCGGACAACTTCTTCGTCCAGCTCATCGTGGACTTCGGAACGAACGACTGGCCCCGCAACATGGTTCCGGCTTCGCTCCGGATCGCCCACGCGGAGGACGCGGAGGCGTTCGCGCACGCGCTGTACGACCACCTCGACGGCCGGGGCTACTACCTGGCGCTGGAGGAGAACGACAGCTGGTTCGTCCGGTGCAACTACACGGACGTATTCGAGTTCTAGCCCGACCTGAAACGAGGACGGCCCGCACTTCCCGGAAGGGGAGTGCGGGCCGTCCTCGTGCGGCTGGAGGTCAGTCCTTGATCTCGCAGATCGTGGCGCCCGAAGTGAGGGAGGCGCCGACCTCGGCCGTGAGGCCGACGATGGTGCCGGAGCGGTGCGCGTTGAGGGGCTGCTCCATCTTCATCGCCTCCAGGACGACGATCAGCTCGCCCTCCTCGACGCGCTGGCCCTCCTCGACCGCGACCTTGACGATCGTGCCCTGCATCGGGGACGCGAGGGTGTCGCCGGAGGCGGCGGGGCCGGACTTCTTGGCCGCGCGGCGCTTGGGCTTCGCGCCGCCCGCGGCCGCCGTGCGGGCCAGGGTCATGCCCAGGGACGACGGCAGCGAGACCTCCAGGCGCTTGCCGCCGACCTCGACGACCACCGTCTCGCGGCCGGGCTCGTCCTCGGTGTCGTCCGCGGCCGGGGCCACGAACGCCGGGATCTCGTTGACGAACTCCGTCTCGATCCAGCGGGTGTGGACCGTGAAGGGCCCTTCCGCGGGGGCGAAGGCCGGGTCCGCGACGACGGCGCGGTGGAAGGGGACTGCGGTGGCCATGCCCTCGATCTCGAACTCGGCCAGGGCGCGGGCGGCCCGCTGGAGGGCCTGCTCGCGGGTGGCGCCGGTGACGATCAGCTTGGCCAGCAGGGAGTCCCAGGCCGGGCCGATGACCGAGCCGGACTCGACGCCGGCGTCGAGGCGGACGCCCGGGCCCGACGGCGGGGCGAACCGGGTGACCGTGCCGGGCGCGGGCAGGAAGCCGCGGCCCGGGTCCTCGCCGTTGATGCGGAACTCGAAGGAGTGGCCGCGCAGGACCGGGTCCCCGTAGCCGAGCTCCTCGCCGTCGGCGATGCGGAACATCTCGCGCACCAGGTCGATGCCCGCGACCTCCTCGGTGACCGGGTGCTCGACCTGCAGGCGGGTGTTGACCTCCAGGAAGGAGATCAGGCCGTCGGCGGAGACGAGGAACTCCACGGTGCCCGCGCCGACGTAGCCGGCCTCCTTGAGGATGGCCTTGGACGCCGCGTACAGCTCGGCGTTCTGGGCCTCCGTCAGGAACGGCGCCGGGGCCTCCTCGACCAGCTTCTGGTGCCGGCGCTGGAGGGAGCAGTCACGGGTGGAGACGACGACCACGTTGCCGTGCGAGTCGGCCAGGCACTGGGTCTCGACGTGCCGCGGCTTGTCGAGGTAGCGCTCGACGAAGCACTCGCCGCGGCCGAAGGCGGCGACGGCCTCGCGGACGGCGGAGTCGTAGAGCTCCGGCACCTCTTCGAGGGTGCGGGCGACCTTGAGGCCGCGGCCGCCGCCGCCGAAGGCCGCCTTGATCGCGATGGGCAGGCCGTGCTCCTTGGCGAACGCGACGACCTCGTCGGCCCCGGAGACCGGGTCCGGCGTACCGGCGACCAGCGGCGCGCCGGCGCGCTGGGCGATGTGGCGGGCGGCCACCTTGTCGCCGAGGTCGCGGATGGCCTGCGGCGGCGGGCCGATCCAGGTCAGGCCGGCGTCGATCACGGCCTGGGCGAAGTCGGCGTTCTCCGAGAGGAAGCCGTATCCGGGATGGATGGCGTCCGCGCCCGAGTCGGCTGCGGCCTGGAGGACCTTGGAGATGTCCAGGTAGCTGGCGGCCGGGGTGTCACCGCCCAACGCGAAAGCTTCGTCGGCCGCGCGGACATGCAGAGCGTCCCGGTCCGGATCGGCGTAGACGGCTACGCTCGCGATCCCGGCGTCCCGGCAGGCCCGAGCAACGCGGACAGCGATTTCGCCACGGTTGGCGATGAGCACCTTGCGCACGATGGCTCCCTCCTTGAAACAAGCTGAGTTTAGGGACAGCCCACACGGCCTTACGACCCTTCCCCAGTGGTGAGCTTGCCCACACAGGCGGTGACGCGAGGCCGGCTCGACTGGAAAACCCTTGTGGCGCCCCAGGTCAGGGGGATCCCCGACTGCACAGTAACCCCGTGACGCGGCCGAGGTCTCTGTCCACCCGGTCAGCGGCCCCGGGTGATTCTTTGTCGGTTCCCTACGAACCGTTCATGGTTTCGGTACGTGATCACTGTGCGGTGGCCCTCCGGTAACGAAGCGGCCCGGACCCCTTGTCCCCACGTTTACCCGTTAGTAGCCTCCAGGCGTCGAACAGGCTTGTGACGGTGTGGGGGTGGGGGCGTCGTGGTGCGCAGACTCGTGGCCGGACTGGCCGCGATCGTGCTCGTCGCGGAAGCGGCGGTGCTCGTGCTCGTGCATGTCGTCCTGGGCAGGACCACGGCGAACCAGTCGATGTCCATCGCCGGCAGCGACCCGGATGTCATGTCCAAGGCAACGTACGGAATGGGTGCGGGCATGGGCGCCTTCCTGCTCCTGTGTGCCGTGGTCATCGCCGTCGCCGCGGTACGCGACCGGGCTCCCGCCCGCCCCGCTCGCATCCTGCTCATCACCGCCGCCGTCACTCACGGGCTGCTCGGCATCCTCGCCGTGGCGCTGGTCGGCTGGGCCGCCTTCACGGTGATGATGCTGATCCTGTGCCTCCTCGTACTGGTCCTGATGCTCTACGCCGGCGAGCGCGAGGCCGCGCCGAAGGCGCGTGACACGCCGCCACCGCCGCCGTTCGGGGAGCTCAGGCCCACAAGTCCGTGATGGACACACCCAGTTCGCCGAGCAGGGAGCGCAGCAGCGGCAGTGACAGCCCGATCACGTTCCCGGGATCCCCGTCGATGCCCTCGATGAACGGCGCCGAGAGGCCGTCCAGGGTGAAGGCCCCGGCCACGTGCAGCGGCTCCCCGCTGGCCACGTACGCGGCGACCTCGGCGTCCGTCGGCTCGCCGAAGCGCACGGTCGTGGAGGCCGTCGCCGAGACCTGACGGCCGCTCACCGTGTCGATCACGCAGTGCCCCGTGCGCAGGACGCCCGAGCGGCCGCGCATCGACTTCCAGCGGGCGGTGGCCTCCTCGGCGTCCGCCGGCTTGCCCAGTGCCTCACCGTCCAGTTCCAGCACCGAGTCGCAGCCGATCACCAACGTGCCCGCGGCCTCGTCGAGCGCCGCCACGACGGCCGCCTTCGCCTCGGCCAGCGCGAGCGCCAGCCGGGCCGGCTCGTCGTGGCTCAGGGTGTCCTCGTCGAAGCCGCTGACGATCACGTGCGGGGCGAGCCCGGCCTGGCGCAGCAGGTTCAGCCGGGCGGGGGAGGCGGAGGCGAGGACGAGCTGGCGCCCGTTCGCGGGCAGCGGAGTGACGGTCATGGGGCCATCGTAGGGGCGGCCGCCGACACCGCGCGGGCCCGGCCCGGGCAGCCCTCAGAAGCCCACGCCGAGGACGTACACCACCACGAGCATGGCGAGCGCGAGCACCACGGTCATCCGGCGGAGCATCGCCTGCGCGTCGCGCATGTCCTCGGGCGGCTCGTTCTCAGGGTCGGACCAGAGCATGCCCCGATCCTGACCCCGGGCGCGGGGGTGGCGCCTGAGTACCCGTACTC
>NZ_JBHXRU010000015.1:59694-89104 GCF_042716255.1 Streptomyces sp. NPDC058662
CGGTTTTTTTTTTTGGTCCTTCACTCCGCTGGACCGTAGCTGGGGGGGGGGGGGGGGGGGTGGGTCTCCTACCCGTCGCCGCCCCCCCACCCCCCGTTCACACCATCTTTCCTTCCGGCCGGACGGCGCTCCGGCTGATCCGGTCACGGCACCAGGGCGCTCTTTCGGACGCCCTAGCCGGGCCAGTACGTACGGCCCCACGCGGCCGGGCCCGGCCGCGGCAGCCGGTGCCGGGCCACCCGGGCCGGCGCCGACCACTCGTCCGCCACCCGCGGCGCGCCCGGCTGCACCGAAGCCAGTGCGGCCGCGCGCGCTTGGACCACCGCCAGTGCGGCGGCCAGCTCCTCCGGGGTCGGGTTGCCCTTGACGACCTTGATCACCACAGAGACCTCCTGGAGGGGCTAGAGGGGGATGTTGCCGTGCTTCTTGGGCGGCAGGGACTCCCGCTTGGTGCGCAGCTGGCGCAGCCCCTTCACCACGTGCGCCCGGGTCTCGGACGGCATGGCCACCGCGTCGATGTACCCGCGCTCGGCGGCCGTGTACGGGTTCAGCAGCGTGTCCTCGTACTCGGTGATCAGCCGCGCCCGCGTGGCCTCGGCGTCGCCGGCGGCCTCCGCCTCGGCGATGGCCCGGCGGTGCAGGATGTTCACCGCGCCCTGGGCGCCCATGACGGCGATCTGGGCGGTCGGCCAGGCCAGGTTGAGGTCCGCGCCGAGGTGCTTGGAGCCCATGACGTCGTAGGCGCCGCCGAAGGCCTTGCGGGTGATGACCGTGATCAGCGGGACGGTCGCCTCGGCGTAGGCGTAGATCAGCTTCGCGCCGCGCCGGATGATGCCGTTGTACTCCTGGTCGGTGCCCGGCAGGAAGCCGGGCACGTCCACGAACGTCAGCACCGGGATGTTGAAGGCGTCGCACGTTCGGACGAACCGGGCCGCCTTCTCGGAGGCGTTGATGTCGAGGCAGCCGGCGAACTGCATCGGCTGGTTGGCGACCACGCCCACCGGGTGCCCCTCGACGCGGCCGAAGCCGGTCAGGATGTTCGGCGCGAAGAGCGACTGCGTCTCCAGGAACTCCGCGTCGTCCAGCACGTGCTCGATCACCGTGTGCATGTCGTACGGCTGGTTGGCGCTGTCCGGGATCAGTACGTCGAGCTCGCGGTCGGTGTCGGAGACTTCGAGGTCGGTGTAGTCCTCGTCCGGGAAGGCGGGCGGCTCGGACAGGTTGTTCGAGGGCAGGTACGCCAGCAGGGACTTGACGTACTCGATGGCGTCCTTCTCGTCACCCGCCATGTGGTGCGCCACACCCGAGGTGGAGTTGTGGGTGCGGGCGCCGCCGAGCTCCTCGAAGCCGACGTCCTCGCCGGTGACCGTCTTGATGACGTCCGGACCGGTGATGAACATGTGCGAGGTCTGGTCGACCATGACCGTGAAGTCGGTGATCGCGGGGGAGTAGACCGCCCCGCCCGCGCAGGGCCCGACGACCAGGCTGATCTGCGGGATGACGCCCGACGCGTGGACGTTGCGGCGGAAGATCTCCCCGTACATGCCCAGGGCGCTGACGCCCTCCTGGATGCGGGCGCCGCCGGAGTCGTTGATGCCGACGACGGGGCAGCCGGTCTTCAGCGCGAAGTCCATCACCTTGATGATCTTCTGGCCGTAGACCTCGCCGAGGGCGCCGCCGAAGACGGTGAAGTCCTGCGAGAACACAGCGACCGGACGGCCGTCCACCGTGCCGTAGCCGGTGACGACGCCGTCTCCGTACGGACGGGTGTTCTCCAGGCCGAAGTTGGTGGAGCGGTGCCGGGCGAACTCGTCCAGCTCGACGAAGGAGCCCTCGTCCAGCAGCAGGGCCACCCGCTCACGCGCCGTCAGCTTGCCCTTGGCGTGCTGCTTCTCCACGGCACGCGCGGATCCTGCGTGGGTGGCTTCGTCGATGCGGCGCTGCAAGTCCGCGATCTTGCCCGCGGTGGTGTGCATGTCGATCGGCTCTGACGGTTGTGACATCGGGGTCGCGGCTCCCTGCGTGGTGTCAACTGCCTGGTCAATTCATTGACCACTGCTGGCTACTGGTGCGTAGCGTATCGGCGGGCACGGCGCTCGGCAGTGCGGCGTTTGACACACCTGATGTGGCTTGCCTGCCGCCGCCGCCTTCTCTAGTGCTGTGACCGGGAAGGTCCGGCGGGTCGCGGCGCCCGGCACGGCACCTTCCCGGTCGCAGCACTGGCGAACGGCCCTCTCCAGCATGCTCCGGATCACGCTCCCCGACACGTCGGAGGCCCGGCCCGGGGCCGTCGCCGGAGAAACGGAAGCCGAATGCCCCCTTTGCCACCGAATTCCCCGCCGCGCGGAAGTTAGGGTCGGTCACGATCCGACCACAGCCTCGGGTCACCGGACCACCCACGGCGACATAAGGACCCGACCATGTCATCAGAGCCCTCAGCCGGAGCTTCCGCCGGACGCTGGTCCAGCCTGGGCCGGCCGCCCCTGAACACCGCGAGCCTGCGGCGCGCCCTCGTCGTCGAGGGCGGGCTGTGGACCTCCCTGGAGGTGGTCGACTCCACCGGGTCCACCAACAGCGACCTGGCGGCCCGGGCCGCGACGCTCCCGGAGGGCGCCGTGCTCGTCGCCGAGGAGCAGACCTCGGGGCGGGGCCGGCTCGACCGGGCCTGGGTGGCCCCGGCCCGGTCCGGACTGTTCTTCTCCGTCCTGCTCAGGCCGGGCGACGCGGTCCCGCAGGAGCGCTGGGGGTGGCTGACCCTGCTCGCCGGGGTGGCCACCGCCACCGGGCTGTCCCGGGCCGCGGGCGTGGACACCGCGCTGAAGTGGCCCAACGACCTGCTCGTCGCGGTCGAGGGGGAGGAGCGCAAGACCGGCGGGATCCTCGCCGAGCTCGTCCCCGACGGCATCGTCCTGGGGATCGGGCTCAACGTCACCCTGACCGAGGACGAGCTGCCGGTGCCGGCCGCCGGCTCGCTGGCCCTGGCCAAGGCCTCCGTGACCGACCGGGACCCGCTGCTGAAGGCCGTACTGCGCTCCCTGGAGCAGTGGTACGGGAACTGGCGCGCGACCGGGGGCGACCCGGCGGCCAGCGGCCTCCAGGAGACCTACGCGGCGGGCTGCGCCACCCTCGGCCGGCACGTCCGCGCGGAGCTCCCGGGCGGGCGCACGCTCACCGGAACGGCCGAAGCGGTCGACACCGACGGCCGGCTCCTGATCCGGACCGCCGCGGGCGACCACGAGGCAGTGGGCGCCGGTGACGTGATCCACCTCCGCTCCGTCCACTGATCCGGCGCCCGGTGGACGGCCCCGCGGAAGGGGGAGTGAGGTACGGCACACCTGCCGTATGGTTTAGGCGATCCCGGTGCTCGCGGTGATCAACCGGTTCGGCAGGGCAGTGCGCACGGAATGGACAGGAGGCGGCTCTTGACCGTCGACGACTCTTCGTCCAGCGCGTCCGCCGGTGCGGGCGGCTCCGGATCCGGTCCGGCGACGCCGATCGGGCGGGACCAGCACACCCCGCACCACGAGGTCGACCACACCGCGCAACCGACGGCGGACCCGCTCGCCATCCGGCTCGAACAGCTGATCCTGGGCGCCGAGCGCCGCTACACCCCCTTCCAGGCCGCCCGCAGCGCCGGTGTCTCGATGGAGCTCGCCTCGCGTTTCTGGCGGGCCATGGGCTTCGCCGACATCGGCCAGGCCAAGGCCCTGACGGAGGCGGACGTACTGGCGCTGCGCCGCCTCGCCGGCCTGGTGGAGGCCGGGCTGCTGTCCGAGCCGATGGCGGTGCAGGTGGCGCGCTCGACCGGGCAGACCACGGCGCGGCTCGCCGAGTGGCAGATCGACTCCTTCCTGGAGGGGCTGACGGAGCCGCCGGAGCCGGGCATGACCCGTACGGAGGTCACGTACCCGCTGGTCGAGCTGCTGCTGCCGGAGCTGGAGGAGTTCCTCGTCTACGTGTGGCGGCGCCAGCTCGCGGCCGCCACCGGGCGCGTGGTGCAGGTGGCGGACGACGACGAGATGGTCGACCGGCGGCTCGCCGTGGGCTTCGCCGACCTGGTGGGCTTCACCCGCCTCACCCGGCGACTGGAGGAGGAGGAGCTCGGCGAGCTGGTCGAGTCCTTCGAGACGACCGCGGCGGACCTGGTGGCCGCGCACGGCGGACGGCTGATCAAGACGCTCGGCGACGAGGTGCTCTACTGCGCCGACGACGCGGCGACGGCGGCGGAGATCGCGCTGCGGCTCATCGAGACGATGGGCGAGGACCCGCAGATGCCCGAGCTCCGGGTCGGGATCGCCTTCGGCACCGTGACGACCCGGATGGGCGACGTCTTCGGGACCACGGTGAACCTGGCGAGCCGGCTTACGTCGATAGCGCCGAAGGACGCGGTGCTGGTGGACGGCGCGATGGCCGAGGAGCTGGGCCGGACCGGGGCCGCGCCGGTGTCCGAGAAGGAGGCCGAGGCCGAGGGCGGCGGCTCCTACCGCTTCGCGCTCCAGCCCATGTGGCAGCGGCCCGTGCGCGGGCTGGGCGTCGTGGAGCCCTGGTCGCTGACGAGGCGGAAGCCTAAGATCCCCGGGTAACGTTCGTTAACCGGGAGGGCCTGTGATGTCGGAATCGGTGTCGGAATCGGTGTCGCAGCCGCGATCCGGGTCGGAGTTCGTGGTGGTGCGCCGGCACGAGGGCGGGGTCGCCGAGCTGGTCCTCGACCGGCCCAAGGCGATGAACGCGGTGTCGACGGCGATGGCGCGCGCCATCGGCTCGGCCTGCGCCGCCCTCGCGGCGGATCCGTCCGTACGGGTGGTCGTGCTCTCCTCCACCGCCGAGCGGGCGTTCTGCGTCGGGGCGGACCTCAAGGAGCGCAACGCGCTGTCGGACGCCGAGCTGGTGCGGCAGCGGCCGACCACGCGGGGCGCGTACGGGGGCGTGCTGGAGCTGCCGATGCCCACCGTCGCGGCGGTGCACGGGTTCGCGCTGGGCGGCGGCTTCGAGCTGGCCCTGGCGTGCGACGTGATCGTCGCCGACGAGACCGCCGTGGTCGGCCTGCCGGAGGTGTCGGTGGGAGTGATCCCGGGCGGCGGGGGCACGCAGCTGCTGCCGCGCCGGGTGGGGGCGGCGCGGGCCGCCGAGCTGATCTTCACGGCCCGCCGGGTGGAGGCGGCCGAGGCGCTGTCGCTGGGCCTGGTGGACTCGGTCGTGCCGGCCGGACGGGACACGGCCGAGGCGCTGGCCCTGGCGGCGCGGATGGCGGCGAACTCGCCCGTGGGCCTGCGGGCGGCCAAGCGCGCCCTGCGGCTGGGGCACGGGATGGACCTGTCGGCCGGGCTGGAGATCGAGGACGCGGCCTGGCGGACGGTGGCCTTCTCGGGCGACCGCGCGGAGGGTGTGGCGGCGTTCAACGAGAAGCGCAGGCCGAACTGGCCGGGGCAGTAGCGGGACGGGTCGGCGGGTCGCGGCCGACCGCCCGTGGTGATCTTGCAGCGGGCGAAAGCCGCGCCAATTATCACTAAGTCTGACAAAACTCCCTAACCTGGGGTGATGGGACTCGACGGGCGGCTGAGAGCCGTGGTGGGCCTCGCGCAGGCGATGGCCGCGGCGTGCGCGCCGCGCGACATGGTGCGGGCGGCCGCGCGCGGGGCGCGGGTGGCGATGGACGGGTCCTTCGCCGCCATCTCGGCGTGGGAGCGGGAGCGGGGCCGCCTGCGGGTGCTCGTGAACGAGGGGGAGCGCCGCCCGGGCGAGGAGGAGTTCCCCGAGGACGAGTCCTATCCCGTGCACGACTTCCCGGAGATCACCGAGTTCCTCCATGAACGGTGGGTCGGCGGCGCCGGTCCGCACGCCTGGGTCGAGAGCGCCGTCGGCGACCGGCCCGGGCGGCGCGGGGAGGCCCTGCGCCGGCGCGGACGGGGTACGTGCGTGGTGGCCCCGATCGTGCTGAGCGGGCGCGCGTGGGGCGAGCTGTACGTGGCCCGGGACGAGGGGCTGCCGGACTTCGACGAGGACGACGCCGAGTTCGCCGCCGTCCTGGCCGCGGTGGTCGCCGCCGGGCTCGCGCAGAACGAGCGGCTGGAGGAGGCCCGGCGCCTGGCCTTCACCGATCCGCTGACCGGGCTCGCCAACCGCCGGGCCGTCGACATGCGCCTCGACGAGGCCCTGGAGGAGCACCGGCGGACCGGAACGGTGGTCAGCCTCGTGGTCTGCGACCTGAACGGGCTCAAGAAGGTCAACGACACCCTCGGGCACGCCATGGGCGACCGGCTGCTGGAGCGGTTCGGCTCGGTGCTCAGCCGGTGCGGCGCCATACTGCCCGGCGCGCTGGTGGCCCGGCTCGGCGGCGACGAGTTCTGCCTGGTCGGGATCGGTCCGACGGCGGACGAGGTGGTACGGGTCACCGAGGAGGTCTGCGCCCGCGCCGCCGAGCTGGAACTGGGGGAGGGGGTCGCCTGCGGGGTGGCCTCCACCGGTGACCCGATCGGGCCGGTGCAGTCCTCCCGAAGGCTGTTCCGGCTGGCGGACGCGGCCCAGTACAAGGCCAAGGCCGCCCGCTCCGCGAAACCCGTCGTGGCGGGCCGGGACACCGCCGTGGTGCGGCTCGCCGACGCCGCCCAGGAGGGATCGGGGGAGCGGCGCCGGTTCCGGGGGCGGGGCTGAGGGCGCGGCCCGCCCGGCGCCGCCGAGGCCGGTCGCCCTGCGTAAGGGTCCCTCGCGGAAGTGGCTAGTGACATGAAGGGATTCAGTCCGTAGGGTGCTGAATATGGATATGCACACTGTCGTGGTGGGGACGTCCGGGACCACCGCCGAGGACGTCATCGCCGTCGCGCGCGGCAACGCGCGCGTCGAGCTCTCCGGCGAGGCGCTCGACGCCCTCGCCCGGGCCCGGGCGATCGTCGACGCCCTCGCCGCCAAGCCCGAGCCCGTCTACGGGGTGTCCACCGGGTTCGGCGCCCTCGCCTCCCGGCACATCAGTCCCGAGCTGCGCGCCCAGCTCCAGCGCAACATCGTCCGCTCGCACGCCGCCGGCATGGGCCCGCGCGTCGAGCGGGAGGTCGTGCGCGCCCTGATGTTCCTGCGCCTGAAGACCGTCGCCTCCGGCCACACCGGCGTCCGGCCCTCCGTCGCGCAGACCATGGCCGACGTACTGAACGCCGGGATCACCCCCGTCGTCCACGAGTACGGCTCCCTCGGCTGCTCCGGCGACCTCGCGCCGCTGTCCCACTGCGCGCTCGCCCTCATGGGCGAGGGCGACGCCGAGGGCCCGGACGGGGTCGTGCGCAGCGCCGGCGAACTGCTCGCCGAGGCCGGCATCGAGCCCGTGGAACTGCGGGAGAAGGAGGGCCTCGCCCTCCTCAACGGCACCGACGGCATGCTCGGCATGCTGGTGATGGCCCTCGCCGACCTCGGCAGGCTCTACACCTCGGCCGACATCACCGCCGCGCTCACGCTGGAGGCCCTGCTCGGCACCGAGAAGGTGCTCCAGCCCGAGCTGCACGCCATCCGCCCGCATCCGGGACAGAGCGCCTCCGCCGCCAACATGGCGGCCGTGCTCAAGGGTTCCGGCCTGACCGGGCACTTCCAGGAGGAGTCCGCGCCCCGCGTGCAGGACGCCTACTCCGTGCGCTGCGCCCCGCAGGTCGCCGGAGCGGGCCGCGACACCATGGCGCACGCCGCGCTCGTCGCCTCCCGCGAACTGGCCGCCGCCGTCGACAACCCGGTGGTCCTGCCCGACGGGCGCGTCGAGTCCAACGGCAACTTCCACGGCGCGCCGGTCGCGTACGTGCTGGACTTCCTCGCCATCGCGGCCGCCGACCTCGGCTCCATCGCCGAACGCCGCACGGACCGCCTCCTCGACAAGAACCGCTCGCACGGCCTGCCGCCGTTCCTCGCGGACGACGCCGGCGTCGACTCCGGGCTGATGATCGCCCAGTACACCCAGGCCGCGCTGGTGAGCGAGATGAAGCGGCTCGCGGTGCCCGCCTCGGCCGACTCGATCCCGTCCTCCGCCATGCAGGAGGACCATGTCTCGATGGGGTGGTCGGCCGCCCGCAAGCTGCGTACCGCCGTCGACAACCTGACCCGGATCATCGCCATCGAGCTGTACGCGGCCACCCGCGCCATCGAACTGCGCCACGGGCTCACCCCCGCCCCGGCCAGCCGCGCCGCCATCGAGGCCGCCCGCGCGGCCGGTGTGCAGGGCCCCGGGCCGGATCGTTTCCTCGCTCCTGACCTGGCCGTCGCCGACGCGTTCATCCGTACGGGCGCTCTCGTCGCCGCGGTGGAACCGGTGACGGGCCCGCTCGCCTGACGGCGTCGGCGTACGTCCGTGAGGGCCGTCCGGGAGACCCCGGGCGGCCCTCGGGCGCGTTACGGGGTGCGGGAGCGGTGCACGGAGAAGGTGACGAACCCGGCCCCCACGCCCAGCAGGAGCGTGCCGCCCAGGAGGTAGGGCGCGGTGTCGACGGACCCGGTGTCGGCGAGCACGGGGGTCGCCTCCCGCGGGGTCGGACTGCCGTCGGGCGTGCCCGCGGTGTTCGCGGCGGCGGGCACCGCCGTGGAACCGCCGGAAGTGCCGTGTCCGGCGGGGGTCTCGGCGCCGGGCGCGGTGGCGCCCGCCGAGGGGACGAACCACAGGGCGGCGAGGAGGGTGGTCGCTCCGAGAGCGGTGAGCAGCGGTCGGCGTGCGGACACGGTGCGATCCCCCTTGCGGCAGCAGCGAATTGGCCGTGTGCGGTGATGCTACGGAAAGGGGCGGGTCGTGGGAAAGTCGGGGCTTCCACGGGCTTACTCTCCGTCGTATGACCTCTTCTGAGACATCACGATACGTACGGCTTCGGGTGGATTTGGTGCTCGAAGTGCCGGACACCCAGGCACTCACCGGAGCCGCTCTCGCGCACATCCAGGCCGACGAGTTCATGCCGGACGAGGAGCGCGGCCACGCCGAGTCCGCCGTCCGCGAGGACGAATCCGAGGCCCTCGCCTACCTGGTGGACCCCACCGACCTGGTCGCGGAGATCCCCGGTGTCGAGCTCGCGCAGGCTTCCTGGAGCAGCGAGCCCGTCGAATACGACCCCGAGTCGATGGAGTGGGACCTCGACGAGGAAGATGGTGCCTTCGACGAAGAAACCGACAACGCCTGACCGTGGGGTGGCCCACATTCGAACGGGATGTGGAACCGGCCCGCGCCGTTAACGCGTTGTCAGGACGAGGCAGGGGGTGCGTCCCCCTGCCCGGCCAGTCCCGGGACGGCAGCCTCGGGATAACCGGCAACGATGGAGTGGCGTGTGAGGACGGACAGCAACCGGCGGAGAAGGTCCCTGGTGGCCGTATCCGCCGTGCTCGGCGGTGTACTGATGCTCTCGGCGTGCAACGACGGGGGCGGCGAGCCCAAGGCCAACGGTGAGGCCAGCAAGTCGCAGGCGGAAGTGGACGCCGCCGCGGCCAAGGACGCCTCCAAGGCCCGAATAGCCATCACTCCGAAGGACGGCGCCACCAACGTCGGCCTCAACGACGCGACGAACGTCGCCGTCAGTGACGGCACGCTCACCAAGGTGGAACTGAAGACCTCCGAGGGCACGGCCGTGGCGGGCAAGATCACCGCCGACGGCAAGAGCTGGAAGCCCGACACCGCCCTGAAGCGCTCCACGAAGTACTCCCTGTCAGCGACCGCGAAGGACGCGGACGGGCGCGAGGCGCACGAGAACGCCTCCTTCACCACCGTCTCCCCGGAGAACAGCTTCGTCGGCTCGTTCATCCCGGACGAGGGCCAGACCGTCGGCGTGGGCATGCCGGTCTCGATCACCTTCAACAAGCCGATCAAGGACCAGAAGGCCGTCCAGTCGGCCATCACGGTCTCCTCCAGCAGCGGCCAGGAGGTCGTCGGCCACTGGTTCGGCTCGCAGCGGCTGGACTTCCGCCCGGAGAAGTACTGGCAGGCGAACTCCACCGTCACGCTGAAGCTGGCGCTGGAAGGCGTCCAGGGCGCCCCCGGCGTCCAGGGCGTCCAGAGCAAGACCGTGACCTTCAAGATCGGCCGCAGCCAGGTCTCCACGGTCGACGCCAAGACGAAGAAGATGACGGTCACCCGCGACGGCGCGGTCCTCAAGACCATCCCGATCTCGGCCGGCTCCCCCGAGAACCCGACCTACAACGGCCAGATGGTGATCTCCGAGAAGTTCAAGGAGACCCGGATGAACGGTGCCACCGTCGGCTTCACGGACGACGACGGCAAGGGCGAGTACGACATCAAGGACGTCCCGCACGCCATGCGCCTGTCCACCTCGGGCACCTTCATCCACGGCAACTACTGGGGCCCGGACTCGGTCTTCGGCAGCGCCAACACCAGCCACGGCTGCGTCGGACTGAACGACGTGAAGGGCGCGAACGACCCGAACCAGCCGGCCGCCTGGCTCTACGACAACTCGCTCATCGGCGACGTGGTCACCGTGGTCAACTCCCCGGACAAGACCATCAAGCCCGACAACGGCCTCAACGGCTGGAACATGAGCTGGGCCGAGTGGAAGGCCGGCGCCGCCGTCTGACACCGCGCACGAGCGCCACGTTCCGACTCCGCGGACGGCGGGGAGCCCACGGGCTCCCCGCCGTCCGGCGTTTCGCGGCCGCGCGTGTCTACGACGCCCGGGGGGCCGGGCGGGTCGGCGGCCGGTCCCGGTCCCCGGCACGGTCGCGGGAGGCGCCCCGGTCCTGGTCGCCCGGGGGAGGCGGCGCCGACGTCCAGGACGACAGCAGCCGCAGGGCGTCCTCGGACGCGGAGCCCGGCGCCGGATGGAAGACCACCAGCGACTGCTCCGGATCGTCCGGCAGCCGCAGGGTCTCGAACGTCAGCGACATCGCGCCCACCAGCGGGTGCCGCAGCTGCTTCACCCCGTGCGTCTTGTCGGCCACAGTGTGCGCCGCCCACAGCCGCCGGAACTCCTCGTTCTTCACCGACAACTCGCCGACCAGCGCCGACAGCCGCTCGTCGTCCGGGTGCTGCCCCGCGTACATGCGCAGATTGCTCACCACCTCGCACGCCCGGCACTCCCAGTCCGCGTACAGCTCCGCCGTGGCCGGGTCCAGGAACACCAGCCGCGCAAGGTTGCGCTCCGCCGCCGGCAGCGCCCCGAAGTCGCCGAACACCGCCACCGCCAGCCGGTTCCAGCCGATGACGTCCTGGCGCCGCCCCACGAGGTAGGCGGGCACGCCGTCCATCGCGTCCAGCAGTGTCCGCAGCTCCGGCCGCACCTGCTGGGGGCGGGGGCTCTGGCGGCGCCTGCGCGCTCGGGGGCGGGCCAGGTGTGTCAGGTGCGCCGTCTCGGTGTCATCCAGCCGCAGGGCCCGCGCGATCGCGTCCAACACCTCGGCCGACACGTTGTGCCCGTTGCCCTGCTCCAGCCGCGTGTAGTACGCGACCGAGACCCCGGCCAGCTGCGCCAGCTCCTCACGGCGCAGCCCCGGGACGCGGCGGTGCCGCCCGTAGTCCGGCAGGCCCACGTCCTCGGGCCGCAGCCGGGCGCGGCGGGAGCGCAGGAACTCGCCCAGTTCGGCTCGCTGATCAAGCTGGTCCATCACTCCAGTATCACCGGGCGGGGCGTCGCGGGCCGCGCGTGAGCCTGACCCTGCCAGTGGTAGGTCCGCCGGTCCTAGGCAGGACAGGGGGCTGGGTGGGAGCCGCGTGCCGGGGCAGGCTGGACAGTGCCACCCGGCCGCACGGCGCCGCCGAGGTGCGCGTCCCCGTACACACCCCGTGCCATGCCGAGGAGCACCCCCCATGTCCGTCACCCAGGTCGCCGCCTACGCGGCATCCGCCCCCAAGGCCCCGCTGGAGCGCACCACGGTCCCGCGCCGGCCGGTGGGCGAGCACGACGTCCTCATCGACATCAAGTACGCCGGCATCTGCCACTCCGACATCCACCAGGCCCGCGACGGCTGGGGCGAGGGCATCTACCCGATGGTCCCCGGCCACGAGATAGCCGGAGTCGTCATCGAGGCCGGCCCGGGCGTCACGAGGTTCGCCGTCGGCGACCGGGTCGGCGTGGGCTGCTTCGTGGACTCCTGCCGCCGGTGCGAGCAGTGCCTCGCGGGGCAGGAGCAGTACTGCGCCGAGGGAGCGACCGGCACCTACAACGCCCTGGACAGGAACGGCGAGCCCACGTACGGCGGCTACTCCACCCATGTCGTCGTCGACGAGAACTACACCGTCCGCATCCCCGACGGCCTCGGCCTCGACGTCGCGGCCCCGCTGCTGTGCGCCGGCATCACCCTCTACTCCCCGCTGCGGCACTGGCAGGCGGGCCCCGGCAAGAAGGTGGCGATCGTCGGGCTCGGCGGCCTCGGGCACATGGGCGTGAAGATCGCCCACGCGCTGGGCGCGGAGGTCACCGTCCTGTCGCAGACCCTCCGCAAGCAGGAGGACGGCCTGAAGCTGGGCGCCTCCCACTACTACGCCACCGGCGACCCGGCCACCTTCAAGGAGCTGGCGGGCGCCTTCGACCTCATCGTGTCCACGGTCTCGGCGCCGATCGGCCTGGACGCGTACCTGCGGCTGCTCAAGGTGGACGGGGCGCTGGTGAACGTCGGCGCGCCGGAGGAGCCCGTCGAGCTCAACCTCTTCTCCGTCATCAGCGGCCGCCGCACCCTCGCCGGCTCGTCGATCGGCGGCATCGCCGAGACGCAGGAGATGCTCGACTTCTGCGCCGAGCACGGCCTCGGCGCGGAGATCGAGCTGATCGCCGCCGACGCGGTCAACGAGGCGTACGAGCGGGTGCTGGCGAGCGACGTGCGCTACCGCTTCGTGATCGACGCCTCCACGATCTGACCCCCGGGCCGGTCGCACGGTACGCGTACGCGGGCACGGCGAGGGGGCGGCCGGCGCGGGCCGGCCGCCCCCGGGGGCCGGCGGCTACTCCGCCGAGGCCACGCCGATCGGGCAGGAGACCCCCGTGCCGCCGATGCCGCAGTAGCCGCCCGGGTTCTTCTCCAGGTACTGCTGGTGCGGCGCCTCCGCGGGCCAGAAGGGGCGCTCCGCCGCCGGCAGCACGGCCGTGGTGATCTCGCCGTGGCCCGAGGAGGACAGGACCCGCTGGTAGGCCGCGCGGGAGGCCTCGGCCGCCGCCTGCTGGGCGGCGGAGTGGGTGTAGACCGCGGAGCGGTACTGGGTGCCGACGTCATTGCCCTGGCGGAAGCCCTGGGTGGGGTCGTGGGACTCCCAGAAGAGCTTGAGCAGGGTCTCGTAGGAGACCGCGGCGGGGTCGAAGACCACGCGGACGACCTCGGTGTGGCCGGTCTGCCCCGAGCAGACCTCCTCGTAGGTGGGGTTCTGCGTGTAACCGCCCTGGTAGCCGGCCAGGGTGGTCCACACCCCCGGGGTCTGCCAGAACTTGCGTTCGGCGCCCCAGAAGCAGCCCAGGCCGAAGTCGGCGACCTCCAGGCCGTCCGGGTAGGGGCCGGCCAGCGGGTTCCCCAGCACCGCATGGCGGTCGGGCAGGTCGAAGAGCGGCTCCGCGCGGCCGGTCAGGGCCTCCTCGCGGGTGGGCAGCTCGGGCGTACGGCGGTACGAGAACATGGATTCCCTCCTTCTCGCCCTGCACAACGGCCGGGGGCGGGCCCGGATTCCCGATCGGGGACCCCGGCCCGCCCGCCGCCGCGCTCCGGGCGGGCCGGGGCGCCGGGGTCAGCCCTCCAGCAGGGTCACCCGTACCGCCCAGTCCCGGGCGTGGACGTACCGCGACCGCGGCCAGTAGTACCAGGGCATCCCGCCGATGCACCCGTCGATGTGGCGGAACTGCTCCACGGCCTCCGCGTCCCGGTCCTGCCAGAACAGCAGCCAGGCCAGCACGTGCCGCAGGCGCAGCGCCCGCGGGTCGCCCGGGTCCGCCGCCGCCAGGTCGAGCAGGGCCGCGTCCACGGCCGCGAGGACCTCCGGTTCCTTGTAGAAGGTCTCCGGCCGCAGCTCGGACTCCTTCACCTCCTGCTCGATGTACGCGACCAGGGGGAGCAGCGACAGCAGCTCGCCCGGCGCGCCCGCGGCCGCGGACGCGCGCGCGAACTCCAGCGCCAGCTCGTGCGAGCCGCGCCACTTCGCGCACCAGTACTGGAGGGCGCTGGTGTGCGCCGTCAGTACCTTCGGCGCACGACGGGTGATCTCCCCCCACAGCTCCCGGTACTGGTCGTGCGGGTAGCCCAGACCCTGGGCGACGGGCTGCTCCACCATGTACGGGACCGGGTCCGCCGGGTCGGCCAGCCGCTGCGCCAGGTGCGCGAGCTCCCGCGCCTCGACCAGCAGGTCGTGGAAGAGCCGGAACTGCTCCTGGGTGGTGCGGCTGCCCGCCTGGGAGCCGCGTACGTTCCAGGCCACCCGGACCGCGGTGTCCGCGTGCACCACGGCCGCCGTCGCGTCCCCGGGCCGGGCCGTCTGCCAGGCCGCCAGCCAGGCGTCGTCGTCGGCCGCCGCGTCGGCGAGCGCCCGCACCCGCTGCCAGCGCTCCTCCCAGTCCCGCCCGGCCGCCTCCACGTACGCGGCGCCCGCCTCCCAGTCGCCGGAGCGCACCGCCTTGAGCGCGGTTGTGCGCTCGGGGGTGAGGGGCAGCGCGTTCTCGGTGTCCAGGTCCGCTTCGGGCACGAAGCCGAGCGCGACGACCTCCGCGGCCCTGCGCGCTTTCTCCTCGTCGGTGCGCGCGGCGGTACGGGCGGTGATCGAGGCGGTACGCGCCTCCAGGACCGCGACCTCCGCCTCCAGCCGCCTGGCCTTGCGCAGGAAGTACACGCCGCGCAGGACCTTGTACGCCCCGGCCAGCAGGAGGATGCCGAGGATGACGAGACCGATCACGGGGCCAGCACCAGCTTTCGCAGGGGTTCGGTGTCGCAGCGGTCGGCGACGGCGGCGTCCAGCGCCAGGGTCAGTCGGTCCTCGAAGCCGCCGTCCGGGTAGCCCAGGGAGGCCGAATCGGACCAGGACAGCTGCCAGCGGGCGGTGCCGCGGGCCGTCAGCTCGACGGTGACCAGCTGGTTCAGGGCCTGCCGCACGGTGGGACGGGCGAACTCGCGGGCCGTGCGGCCGGTCGCCGCGGCCGCCTCCTCGGACTTCGGGAAGCGGTCGGCGATCCGCCAGCGCACGGCCGGGTCGGCGTCGACGGCGTCCAGCAGGCCGGCCAGTCCGGGGCCCGCGCCCTCGGCGGCCGCGGCCTCGCGGACCTCCTGCGCGCCGCGGCCGACGTAGAGGGTCATGGACCGGTGGACGAGGTCCTCCCAGTCCGCCCGTTCCATGGCGAGCGCCTCGGGGGAGAGCACGGCCTGCTCCAGCGCGGCCAGGGCGCGGTCCGCGTCCGACAACAGCTCCAGCGAGGGGCGGGCGGACTGCCCGGCCCGGCCGTCGTCGGGGAGGGCCTCGATGCGGGCCACGCGCTCGGCGAGCGCCGGGTGGGAGTCGTACGGGGTGACGGGCTCGTCCGACAGCTCCCGGCGCAGGCCCTCAAGCTCCTGGGCGCGGGCGTCGAGGAGCCGGCTCAGGCCGCCGAAGACCTGGCCGGGACGGGGCAGCAGACCGGCGCCGACCCCGAGGGTGGCGTACGAGTCCATGTAGAACTCGTGCGCCGGGGCGAGGGCGTTGACCTCGCGCAGCGCGGACGCGGCGGCGTCACGGCCGGCGACCCGCGCCGAGGCGAGGTCGGCCGCGAGTTCCTGGCGGCGGGCGGAGGTGCGGGTGGCACGGAGGTAGAACCGGCCGTAGGCCTGGTAGATCCTGGCCATGCCGCGGTACATCGCGCCCTGGCCCCGGGTGTCGACCTCGCCGGCCTTCTTGCCCTTGGCGATCCGCTTCGCGGCCTGCTTCTCCTGCCGGGCGCGCTCCTTGGCGACCTTGGCGTCGGCCCGCTCGTGGAAGTGGTCGACGGTGCGGATCAGCTGGGCGCGGCCGCGCGCGATCAGCGGGGTGAGCCGGGTGTCGAAGTTGGCGTAGTGGCCCATCTCGTGGGCGAGCACGGCGCGCAGCTGCATCTCGTCCAGGCCGGCCATCAGCGGGAGGCCGATGTACAGGCGGCGGGTGCCGGGCCGCAGGCCCAGCAGCGCGGCGTCCTCGCCGACCGCCGCGTTGACCCCGCCGATCAGCACGATCTCGTCCGGGGCGCGGGTGCCGACCTGCTGTGCGACGTCGCGCACCGTCCGCCACAGCAGCGGCTCGTGCTCCTCGGTGACCGGGACGCCGGGCGGCGGCTCGCCCTTGGGCGTGCGGAGCATGAACAGGCCGCGCACGATCGGGATCGCGAGGACGACGGAGACGATGAGGACCTTGGCGGCGGCCGCGCCGGCCAGCCAGGTCGCGGCGGCCACGTCGGCGCAGACGAGGACGGCCAGCAGGACGACGCCGAGCAGGTAGAAGCCGGCGAGCAGGACGAGGGCGCGCAAGGCGCGCAGCGAAGCGCCCATATGGACAGATCCCCCCACGGGATGAAGCGGTGCGGTGCGGACGTGCGTCCCCCGCGCCGGGACCTGGTCCGGGTCCGGGGCCGCGGGGGAGCCCACCGGGCATCATGCGGCCCGGTCGTCACTTACGGCAACCTTATTCCCCGCGATCTCCGCAGGTGGGGGGCGGGTCGGCCGCGGGAAACGGAGCCGACCGCTCCATCAGTGCGGGAGCGTCGCCGGGGAGCCGCCGTTCGCCTCGTACCCCGCGACCGCCAGCGCCCGGTAGATCGCGTACTGCGCCGCCGGGTCCTCGGACGTCGACCACGGCAGCGCCCCCACGTAGCCGTCCACGTGCCGCACCTGCTCCATGGCCTCCGCCCAGCGCTCCATGTTGACCAGGAACACCAGCAGCAGGTGCCGGACGTGCGCCAGCATCGGATCGTCCGCCCGCGCCGTCCGCACCGCGTACAGCGCGCCCTCCACCGCCCGGGTCACGACCTCGCTGCGGTAGAAGCCCCGCACCAGGATCACCTCGGGCAGGTGCTCGTACACCGCGAACAGCGGCAGCGCCGCCAGCAGCGAACCGTGCGGGGCCCGGGCCGCGGCCGCGTGCGCGAACACGTCCGCCTTGTCCCGCGAGCCGTGCCACTTCTCGCACCAGTAGTGCAGCGCCGCCAGGTGCGCGCCCATGTGCTGCGGCGCCCGGTCGATGACCTTCGCCCAGAGGTCGTCGAACTCCGCCTCCGAGTACGCCAGCGCCCGCGCGACCGCCAGCTCCGTGATGTACGGGACCGGATCGCCCGGTGCCAGCAGCGCCGCCCGGCGGCACGCCTCGCGCGCCTCCTCCACGATGATCCGGTGGTCCTTGGAGCCCACCCCGCCCGAATGCCGCCACGCCTGCTGCACGAGCAGTTCGGCGTGCACCTGGGCGCCGCCCGCGTCCTTCTCCGCCTCCAGCCGCCAGGCCTTCAGCCAGCGGGCGCCCGCGCCGGGCTCCCGCACGAGCTCCAGGGCCGCGGCCCCGCCGAAGGCCTGCACACGCTGCCAGCGCCGCTCGCCCTCCTTCGGGGTCCCGGCCAGCAGCTGCGAGGCCGCCTGCCACTGCCCGGTGCGCTGCACGTGGTCGAGGGCGTCCATCAGGTCCGGGTCGGGGCCGGGGATCCGGATGTCGAGGTCCTCCTGCCGGTCGAACCCGTAGTTCGCCGGGTCCGCGGCGTCGGGGCTGCCGGGAGCGACCAGCCGGATACCGCCACGCCTGCGCCGCACGTACGGGATGACGAGGGCCACCATCAGGCCGATCGCGAACAGCAACCACAGAATCTCCATGCCTCCAAGCGAACCAGACCGAGGGGGCCGCAGGCCAATAGGGGAGCGAACCCGAGGTGGGGATTAGGCTCTGCCCATGAGCGACGACAGCCACGAGCACCAGAGCTTCGAAACCCGCGCGATCCACGCGGGCAACACGGCGGACCCCCTGACCGGCGCGGTCGTACCCCCGATCTACCAGGTCTCCACGTACAAGCAGGACGGCGTCGGAGGGCTGCGAGGCGGCTACGAGTACAGCCGCAGCGGCAACCCGACCCGTACCGCCCTGGAGGAGAACCTCGCGGCGCTGGAGGGCGGCCGGCGCGGCCTCGCCTTCGCGTCCGGGCTCGCCGCCGAGGACTGCCTGCTGCGTACGCTGCTCTCCCCGGGCGACCACGTGGTCATCCCGAACGACGCCTACGGCGGCACGTTCCGCCTCTTCGCGAAGGTCGTCTCCCGCTGGGGCGTGGAGTGGTCGGTGGCCGACACCTCCGACGCCGAGTCCGTACGGGCCGCCCTGACCCCCAGGACGAAGGTCATCTGGGTCGAGACGCCCTCCAACCCGCTGCTCGGCATCACGGACATCGCCGTCGTCGCCGACATCGCGCGGACCGCCGGCGCCAAGCTCGTCGTCGACAACACCTTCGCCTCGCCCTACCTCCAGCAGCCGCTGGCGCTCGGCGCGGACGTGGTCGTGCACTCGCTGACCAAGTACATGGGCGGGCACTCGGACGTGGTCGGCGGCGCGCTGGTCACCGCCGACGCGGCGCTGGGCGAGGAACTGGCCTACCACCAGAACGCGATGGGCGCCGTGGCCGGGCCGTTCGACTCGTGGATCGTGCTCCGCGGCATCAAGACCCTGGCCGTGCGCATGGACCGGCACTCGGAGAACGCCACGAAGGTCGCCGACATGCTGACCCGGCACCCGAAGGTCACGCGCGTGCTGTACCCGGGCCTGCCGGACCACCCGGGGCACGAGGTCGCGGCGAAGCAGATGCGCTCCTTCGGCGGCATGATCTCCTTCCAGGTCGCCGGGGGCGAGGAGGCCGCGGTCGAGGTCTGCAACCGCGCCCAGCTCTTCACCCTGGGCGAGTCCCTGGGCGGCGTCGAGTCCCTCATCGAGCACCCGGGCCGGATGACGCACGCCTCGGTGGCCGGCTCGGCGCTGGAGGTCCCCGGCGACCTCGTGCGGCTGTCGGTCGGCATCGAGAACATCGACGACCTCCTCGCGGACCTGACCCGCGCGCTGGGATAGCCCGTCGTACCGGATCGTGCCGGGCGGTGCGGGTCGGGCACGATCCGAACGAGGCGGGCCGCACGCCGCGTCCCGCCGGGCCCGGCTCCGGCCGGCCCGGCTCCGGCGGGGTCACCAGCCCTCCAGGGGCGGGGAGATACCGGCCGGCGGAGTCGCCCACGGGCGGGTCAGCGAGGCCCACACCGTGAAGGCCGCCGCCGCCGCGAACAGCACGCACCAGCCGAACCGCCGCAGCGCCCGCCGCCGGCGCAGCAGCCGATCGCCTCGTGCGGCCGCGCCCGCCGCCAGCCCGGGAGGGACCGCCGGGTACGGGCCGTCCATCAGCCGCCGGACCTGCGCCTCCTTGCGGTCCGGGACCCCACTCACGCCGCCTCCGGGGAACGCAGCGCCGCCACCGCCCGGTTGCACAGCACCCGGACCCGCTCGGGCGCCAACCCCAGCTGCGCGGCCGCGACCTCCTCCGCCACACCCTCGTAGATCCGCAGGACCACCACCAGCCGCTCCAGCGAACCCAGCCGGGCCAGCGGGCCGGCGCCGCCGCCGCCGCGGCGGCGGGCGGTACGGGCGTACGCGGCGCACAGCTCCTGGCGGGTGAAGCCGTACGGGTCGTCGGCGCGCAGGCGGCGCCAGTCCGCGTACGTACGGGCCAGCGCGCCCGCCAGCAGCCGGCGGGCGGGCTCCGGCGCGCCGGTCAGCAGGACCGCGACGTGCAGGAGCCGCCCCGCCGCGCCCGCGACGAAGGCCTCGAACTCCGCGTAGGGGCCCGCCCGGTGGTCAACCGCCCGCATGCCCCACATAGTGCGGGCAGCGGGACCGCCCCGGTCAAGAGGTCGGACGGCACGGGGTCGGACGGGGTGCGGGAGGGGGCGGGGTTGGCGGGGTCAGGAAGCCGGACCGGCGTCCGTGACGGCGGCCATCAGCTCCGACAGCGACAGGTTGAAGCGGGTCAGCAGCGTGGTGAACGCCTCCCGCTCCTCCTCGCTCCAGCCCTCCGTCACCCGGGCCATCAGCTCGCGCCGCGAGGAGCGGACCTCCTCCAGCCGCGCCAGGCCGCGGGGGGACAACGCGAGGACCACGGCGCGGCCGTCCTCGGGGTGCGAAGTCCGCTTGACCAGACCGCTGTCGACCAGCGGGGCGACCTGGCGGGTCACCGTCGACGAGTCGATGCCCATCCCGCCCGCGAGCGCCTTGACGCCCATCGGCCCTTCCAGGTCGAGCCGGTTCAGCAGCAGGTACGCGGCACGGTCCATGGAGTTGCGGGCCTGGCCGACCCCGCCGAGGCGGGTCTGCTCCGCGCGGCGGGCGAAGACCGCCACCTGGTGCTGGAGCGCGTCGAGGAGACCGGCTCCGGCGGGCGCTTCGGCCACCGCGGGCAGATCGGAATTGGCCGGGGATGAAGGCATGGCCGTGGGCTCTCTTCGCGTGGTCCGACAAGGATGGGGGACAGAGTACGCGGCCGTGCGGCGGCCCGTACGCCGCGTACGAGAACTGGTACGGCCCGCCCATGGACCCGCCCCGCGACCCTCCTCGGGCTGTCCCGGATGGCGAGATCTCGCCCCTCGCCCAGCCCTCCCCGCCGGCCCCGCGGGCCCGCCGCCGCCCCTCGGACGCCCCGCGCCGGGCCGCCCCCGGGCTGCGAGACTGGCGGCATGAACTACCGCGTGCCCCAGCCCGTCCCGCAGGTCATCCTCGACGACGTCCGGGGGGCCCAGAAGATGCTGTCCGGTGTCTCCCGGGTCACGGCGATGGAGGGCAGCCGGCACCTGTCGCGCCTCACCGGCTCCCCGGTCCACCTCAAGTGCGAGAACCTCCAGCGCACGGGCTCCTTCAAACTGCGCGGAGCCTACGTGCGCATCGCGGGCCTGCGCCCCGAGCAGCGGGCCGCCGGCGTCGTCGCGGCCAGCGCCGGCAACCACGCGCAGGGTGTGGCACTGGCCTCCTCCCTCCTCGGTGTGCGCTCGACGGTGTTCATGCCGGTCGGGGCGCCGCTGCCGAAGGTGGCGGCGACGCAGGAGTACGGGGCCGAGGTGCGCATGCACGGGCAGGTCGTCGACGAGACCCTCGCGGCCGCCCAGGACTACGCGGACCGCACCGGGGCGGTGTTCATCCACCCCTTCGACCACCGCGACATCATCGCGGGCCAGGGCACGGTGGGGCTGGAGATCCTGGAGCAGTGCCCCGAGGTGCGGACCATCCTCGTGGGGATCGGCGGCGGCGGCCTGGCGGCCGGGGTCGCGGTCGCGGTGAAGGCGCTGCGGCCGGACGTGCGGATCGTCGGGGTGCAGGCCGCGGGCGCCGCCGCGTACCCGCCCTCGCTCAGGGCCGGGCACCCCGTCTCCCTGGAGAACCCGGTCACGATGGCGGACGGCATCAAGGTCGGCCGTCCCGGCGACGTCCCCTTCCACATCATCGGCGAGCTCGTCGACGACGTGCGCACGGTCTCCGAGGACGCGCTCTCCAGCGCCCTGCTGCTGTGCCTGGAGCGGGCCAAGCTGGTGGTCGAGCCGGCCGGCTGCAGCCCGGTCGCGGCCCTGCTGGCCGAGCCCGAACTGTACGGCGGCGGACCGGTGGTGGCCGTGCTCTCGGGCGGCAACGTCGACCCGCTGCTGCTCCAGCGCATCCTGCGGCACGGCATGGCGGCGGCGGGCCGGTACCTGTCGCTGCGGCTGCGCGTGGCCGACCGCCCGGGGGCGCTGGCCGGGCTGCTGGGGGTGCTGTCGGTGGTGGACGCGAACGTGCTGGACGTGAGCCACGTGAGGACGGACCCGCGCCTGGGGCTCACCGAGGTGGAGGTGGAGCTGCACCTGGAGACGAAGGGCCCCGAGCACTGCGCGGAGGTCGGGCGGGCGCTGCACGGCGCCGGCTACACGATCATGGCCCAGGGGACCTGACGGGCGCCCCGCCCCGGCGGGGCCGTGCTCCCGGAAACAGGCGGCGGGGGCCCCGGGCCGGGAGTCCCCGACCCCGGGCCCCGGGCCGAGAGTCCGCGGCCGCGGGTCTGAGTCCCCGGCCGCGGGTCTGAGTCCGCGGCCCCGACGCGCGGGGCCCGCTCCGTATGCCCGCACCCCGTTCACCCGTTCAGCCGGGCGCGGTCCGCCCGGCGCCCCTAGGATTTGCGTAGAACCGAACCGATCCCGCTGGCCCGATCGCACTGGGGGGAATCCGTATGCCGGGCGCCATCTATGCCGAAGCCCTGGTCAAGACCTTCGGCGAGGTACGGGCACTGGACGGGGTGGACCTCGACGTCCCCGAAGGCACTGTCCTGGGCCTCCTCGGCCCCAACGGGGCGGGCAAGACCACGACCGTGCGCGTGCTGACCACCCTCCTGCGCCCCGACAGCGGCAGGGCCGTCGTCGCCGGCATCGACGTCCTCAAGCACCCCAACGAGGTGCGGCGGGCGATCGGCCTCTCCGGCCAGTTCGCGGCCGTCGACGAGTACCTCACGGGCCGCGAGAACCTCCAGATGGTCGGCCGGCTCTACCAGATGAGGGCCCCAGCCGCGAAGGCCCGGGCCGCCGAACTGCTCGAACGCTTCAACCTCTCCGACGCCGCCGACCGCCCGGCCAAGACGTACTCCGGCGGCATGCGAAGGCGCCTCGACCTCGCCGCCGCCCTCGTCGTCAGCCCGCCCGTCATGTTCATGGACGAGCCGACCACCGGACTCGACCCCCGCAACCGCCAGCAGCTGTGGGGCATCATCCAGGAACTCGTCGCGGGCGGTACCACCCTGCTGCTCACCACCCAGTACCTGGAGGAGGCCGACCACCTCGCCCACGACATCTGCGTCGTCGACCAGGGCAAGGTCATCGCCCGCGGCACCTCCGACCAGCTCAAGGCCCGTACGGGCGGCGAGCGGGTGGAGGTCGTCGTCCACGAACGGGACCGCATCGCCGCCGCCCGGGAGGTCCTCGCCGGCTTCGGCAAGGGCGAGGCCACCGTCGAGGAGCACACCCGCAAGCTCACCGTCCCCGTGTCGGGCGGCGCCAAGCTGCTCGCCGAGGTCATCCGCGAGCTGGACGGCCGGGGTATCGAGATCGACGACATCGGCCTGCGCCGCCCCACCCTCGACGACGTGTTCATCTCCCTGACCGGGCACGCGGCCGCACTCTCGGCCGAGGAGGGCGACCCGGCGCCGGACGCCGGCGCGGGCGCCAAGGGCCGCCAGGCGCGCAAGGAGGCGGCGAAGTGACCCTCACCTCCCCGGACCCGGACCTGTCGGCCCCCCGCCCGCGCGGCGGGATCGCCCAGGGGGTCAACGACTCCCTCGTGATCGCCAAGCGCAATCTGATCCGGATGTCCCGGATCCCCGAGATGATCATCTTCGGCGTGATCCAGCCCGTGATGTTCGTCGTCCTGTTCAGCTACGTCTTCGGCGGCTCGATCAGTGTCGACGGCAGCACCTCGCCCGCCGCCTACCGCGAGTTCCTGATGGCGGGCATCTTCGCCCAGACCGTCACCTTCGCCACCGCGGGCGCGGGTGCGGGCATCGCCGACGACATGCACAAGGGGCTCATCGACCGCTTCCGCTCGCTGCCCATGGCCCGCGGCGCGGTGCTGACCGGCCGCACCCTCGCCGACCTGGTGCAGACCACGCTGACCCTGGTCGTCCTGGCGGTCGTGGCCCTGCTCGTCGGCTGGCGCACCCACACCAGCGCCGGCGAGGTCCTCGCCGGCTTCGCCCTTCTGCTCCTGCTCGGCTACGCGTTCTCCTGGATCGGCGCGCTGATCGGCCTGTCGGTGCGCACCCCGGAGGCCGCCACCTCGGGCGGGCTGATCTGGCTCTTCCCGCTGACGTTCATCTCGAACGCCTTCGTCCCCTCCGACAACATGCCGACCTTCCTGCGGCACATCGCGGAGTGGAACCCCTTCAGCGCGACCGTGCAGGCGGCCCGCGTGCTCTTCGGCAACCTGCCACCGGGGTACGAGGCACCGGACGCCTGGCCGATGCAGAACCCGGTGCTGGCGTCCGTGCTGTGGTCGGTGCTGATCATCGTGCTGTTCCGGACCCTCGCCGTCCGCAAGTACCGCTCGGCGACCGCGTAGCCCCGAGCGTCCGGCACCGGCCCCGTAGCCCCGAGCGCGCGCCACCCGCGTGCCGGCCGCGCCGCGCGAGGGGCCCGGCACGCACGATGCCCGGCCGGAGGACCGGCCGGGCATCGTCTTCGGATCAGGGGGTGATCAGCCGGTGAAGGGCTTGACGTCGAGGATCTTGACCGAGGCCCTCTTGCCGTTCGGCAGCTCGTACTCGGCGTCCTCGCCGATCGCCTTGCCCATCACGCCGGTGCCCAGGGGGGACTGCGGGGAGTACGTCTCGAAGTCCGAGGACGCGTACTCGCGCGAGGCCAGCAGGAACTCCATGGTGTCGTCCTCGTCGCCGTCGAAGGCGATCTTGACGAGGGTGCCGGGGGCGACGACGCCCTCGGCCGCCGGCGCGGTGCCGACCTTGGCGTTCTCCAGGAGCTGCGTGAGCTGGCGGACGCGGAGCTCCTGCTTGCCCTGCTCCTCCTTGGCCGCGTGGTAACCGCCGTTCTCGCGCAGGTCGCCCTCCTCGCGGGCGGCTGCGATCTTCGTGGCGATCTCCGTGCGTGCGGGACCAGAGAGGTAGTCCAGCTCTGCCTTCAGCTGGTCGTACGCCGCCTGGGTCAGCCAGGTGACGCTTTCGCTCGTCTGGGTCACGGGTGCTCCTCGTCGGTACAGGGGGACTACAAAGCCGCCAGCGGCGGACGAAACCACGAGCCTAACAATTCGGGAAGAAAAGGGGGAGGACCCCAGAGCCTCATTGCCGCCCGGGCCGCCCCGCAAACCGCCCCCCGGGCCGCCCGAGGTCAGGCCGCGGGCTGGCAGCCGAGCAGTTCGATCATGGTGGCGCGGTTCGTGGTCCGCAGCGAGACGATCTCGTCCACGCGCGCGTCGGGCTGGGCGAAGGTGAAGTCCGCGCGGCCGACCTCCCCGTGCCCCTCGTCCTGGGAGCTGAGGGTGCAGACCCCGGTGACCGAGGCGTCCTTGCGGACCTCCAGGTGCACCTTCACCTCGGTGTCCGAGACCACCTGGAACTTGATCACCTCGGCGCTGACGCTCTTCCCGGCGACGTAGCCCCAGCCGATCCAGCCGACCACGCCCAGCAGCACCGCGCCCAGCGCGGCCCCGACGACCTTGAGCTTCCGGTCCGCGCGCTCGTCCGCCGACCGCCCGTAGCGGCCCTCGGGAAGCCCTTGGCGTACCGCGCTCATGATCGTTCCTTTCGGTGGGCCCGGGCCGGCGGCGCCCGGCGCGGCCCTGCCCCGGAAATTTTCCGCCCCCCGGTTCGGTCACTATAGATGCGCCCACCCTGACGAATCACAGAGGATCCTGTCGTGACCGAGCAGCTTCGACTGATGGCCGTACACGCACACCCCGACGACGAGTCGAGCAAGGGCGCGGCAACGATGGCCAAGTACGTGTCCGAGGGGGTGCCCGTACTCGTCGTCACCTGCACCGGCGGCGAGCGCGGCTCGGTCCTGAACCCCAAGCTCCAGGGCGACAAGTACATCGAGGAGAACATCCACGAGGTGCGCGCCAAGGAGATGGACGAGGCGCGCGAGATCCTCGGCGTCGAGCAGGAGTGGCTCGGCTATGTCGACTCCGGCCTGCCCGAGGGCGACCCGCTGCCGCCGCTGCCCGAGGGCTGCTTCGCGCTGGAGGACGTGGACCGGGCGGCCGGCCGCCTGGTGAAGAAGATCCGCGCCTTCCGCCCGCAGGTCGTCACCACGTACGACGAGAACGGCGGCTACCCGCACCCCGACCACATCATGACCCACAAGATCACGATGGTGGCCTTCGACGGCGCGGCGGACACCGAGAAGTACCCCGAGGCCGAGTTCGGCCCGGCGTACCAGCCGCAGAAGCTCTACTACAACCAGGGCTTCAACAAGCCGCGCACCATCGCGCTGCACGAGGCGCTGCTCGCCCGCGGCCTGGAGTCGCCGTACGGGGAGTGGCTGGAGCGGTGGAAGGAGTTCGAGCGCACGGAGCGCACGCTGACCACGCACGTCCCGTGCGCGGAGTTCTTCGAGATCCGTGACAAGGCGCTGATCGCGCACCGCACGCAGATCGACCCGGACGGCGGCTGGTTCCGCGTCCCGATGGAGATCCAGAAGGAGGTCTGGCCGACGGAGGAGTACGAGCTGGCGAAGTCGCTCGTCGCCACCTCCCTCCCCGAGTCCGACCTCTTCGCGGGCATCCGGGAGAATGCGTAGCTATGAGCGCTACGCAGGCAGCACTGATCGAGCTCCTCCCGCTGGCCGGGGACTCCTTCGACAAGAACAAGGTGACCCCCGGCATCCTGGGGTTCCTCGTCTTCGCGGCCCTCGCCCTCGGGGTGTGGTTCCTGATGAAGTCGATGAGCCGCCACATGGGCCGGGTGGACTTCCAGGAGGCCCCGGAGCCCGCCGCCCCGGGCGCTCCGGCCGCCCCCGCCGCCCCTGAGCGGACCGGCTGAGGCCTTCCGCTCGGGCGCGGCCGGCCCCCGGCCGCGCACCTGGCGGGGGCGGCGGCCGCGGCTGGTCAGGCCGCCGGCGCGACGCCCATGACCTCCCGCGCGCGCAGGTCCGGGACGAGGCCGAGGCGCCAGGCCTGCCAGCCCTCCGCCGGGTCCACCCCCCGGCCCAGAACGACCCCGTACGCCTCCAGGCAGTCCTCCAGCCGCCCGTCCCGGGCCGGGTGCGGGGCCGCGGCGAGCCGGTCGAGCTCCGCCCGCGCCTCGTCCGGTGCGCCCGGACCCCGGCCGGCGTACGGCAGCAGCGTGCACCGCAGGAAGCGGGCCCAGTCCTCCCCGCGCCGGTCCCCGTACGAGACGAACAGCGCGACGGCCTCGTCGCACAGGCCCAGCGCCTGCGCGAGCCGGCCGTTGCCCGCGTCGACCACGGCCAGCTCCAGACAGGTCCACCCCTCGCCGTGCGCCAGGCCGATGCGCCGGAAGTCCGCGCGGGCGTCCGTCAGCAGCTGGCGGGCGAAACCCGAGTTGCGCAGGTTGCCCGTCCGGGCCGCCCGCTGGTCCCGCGTGACCCGCCCGGAGTGGTGGCGGGCGTGCGCCAGCCCGTACACGTCCCGCATCCGGGAGAACATCGTCCGGGCCCGCTCCAGCTCCCGGACCGCCAGGTCCCGCTCGCCGCACCCCTCCAGGGCCTGCCCGAGGTAGTACAGCGTCCAGGCCTCACCGCGCACGTCCTCCGCCTCCCGGTGCCGGGCCAGCGCCGCGCGCAGCCGCTCCACCGCGGTCCCCGGATCGCCGTCCACCACCCGGGCCCGGCCCAGCTGGGTCAGGGCCCAGGCCTGGCCGCGGTCGTCGCGGGTGCGCCCGTACCGGTCCAGGGCCAGCCGCAGCTCCTCCTCCGCCCGGGGCACGTCGCCGTACCGCAGGTGCACCTGGCCGAGCTGGAAATGCGCCCACGCCTCCCCGTGCACGCTCTCGCTCTCCCGGTGCAGCGCCAGCGACCGCACCAGCAGGGCGCTCGCCTCCCCCAGCCGGCCGCGGTCCCGCTCCACCGCCGCCAGCGCGTGCAGCCCCCAGGCCCGGTCCCCCGCCAGCTCCGGCGGCTCCTGCAGGACCAGCGCCTCCCGGATCCGGGCCGCGGCCTCGGGGAGGTTCCCCTGGTGGTGCAGGGTGATGCCGAGGGAGACGAGGGCCATCGCCGCGCCCGCCTCCTGACGGGCCTCCAGATACTGGTCCACCACCGACGTCAGCGTGGTGCGGGCCTTGTCCAGCTCGCCCAGATGGCGCGCCGCGATACCCGTGCGCCACCGCACCGAACGCGCCAGGTGCTCCTGCTGCCCCGCGCGTCCCGCCCCGACCGCCCGCGTCAGCTCGTCGATCTCACCCAGCCGGTACAGGTCCCCGCGCAGCAGGCAGAAGTCGCAGAGCGCCCCCAGCAGGTCCAGAACCGCCTGCTGGTCCACGCCCTCCGCATGGCGCAGGGCCGCGGTGATGAAGCTGGACTCGTCCTCCAGCCAGCGCAGCGCCGCGTCCAGCGAGCCGAAGCCGTGGCCGTCGAAGTGGTCGGCCCGGGTCGACATCTTCCCGTCGACCATGCGGATCACCGAGCCGGCGAGCTGCGCGTACGTGCGGATCAGCCGCTCGTGCGCGGCCGACACCTGCTCCGGGTCCTCGTCCGCCGCCAGCCGCTGGGCCGCGTACGCGCGGACGGAGTCGTGCATCCGGAACCGCTGCCCCCGCACGCGCTCGATCAGCCCGGCCTCCCAGAGCTCCTCCAGCGTCCGCAGGGCGGCCTCCTCCGGCACCCCGGCCAGCGCGGCGGCGGCCGCGCCGCCCAGGGAGGCCCGCCCGGCCAGGGGCAGCCGCCGCAGCAGCAGCCGGGCCGGCTGCGCCAGCAGGGCGTCGGCGGCGCACAGCGCGCGCTCCACGGCGTGCCCCCCGTCCGGGGCCGGGAGCCGGCCGGCGCGGCCCGGCGCGGCCAGCATCCGCAGCGCGAGCGGCAGACCGCCGCCGACCTCCACCACGGCGGCCGGCGCGGCCTCGACCGCCGCCGGGCCGGGCCCCGCAAGCGGACCGCGACCCTCCCGGGAGCGCGGCGCGGCGGCGCGGACCACATCCTCGGCCTCCGCCGCGGCCATCGGTCCCACCGGCAGCAGGTGCACCCGCGCCGCCAGGTCCGACGGCAGGTCCAGCGGCTCCCGCGCCGTCACCAGCACCAGGCTCTCGGAACGCTCCGGCACCAGCGCCCGGATCTGCGCCGCGTCCACCGCGTCGTCCAGCACCACCGCCACCGGCAGTCCCCGCAGGTGCTGGTGGTACAGCTCGCCCAGACGCCGCACCTGCTGCTCCGCCGAGGCGCCCTCGCGGAACAGCAGCTGCTCGCGGGGCGCGCCCAACCGGTTCAGCAGGTGCAGCAGCGCCTCGCGGGTCGACAGCGGCGCCTCCCCGCCGGGGGACCCGCCGCGCAGGTCCACCAGGCACGCGCCCCGGAACTGGTCCCGCAGCGCGTGCGCCGCGCGCAGGGCCAGAGCCGTACGGCCCACCCCCGGCTCGCCGTGCAGGACCACGACCACCGGGCGGGTCTCCGTACCGGCGCGCGCCGCCTGTACCCACTGGGCGATCCGGGCGAGCTCGGGCCGCCGGCCGGTGAACGCCTCCCCGGGGTCGGGGAGCTGCCCGAAGGACTGCTCCAGCACGCTGCGCCGCCGGGCCTCCGCGCTGCGGTCGGCCCCGCGCAGCGCGGGGGCGGTCCGGGGCGCGAGGCGCCGGCCGCGGGCCGCCGCGGCGACCGCGCGCTGCTGGGCCAGGAAGGGCCGTACCCCGCGTACCTCCAGGGCGCTCAGCCACTGGAGCCGCAGCTGCTCGGGACCGCCCGGGCGGCCCCGTTCCCCGGCGCGCCGGTTCGCGGCGGGCAGGTGGCGGGCCGTCACCGCCGCGCAAACCGTCGAGGATGGCCGAAACCGTCTCCTCGGGCGTCTGACCGG
>NZ_JBHXRU010000016.1:0-11943 GCF_042716255.1 Streptomyces sp. NPDC058662
CAGTCATGCGGGGCGGCCGGGGCCGTGGTCGATCGTGCGGTTGGGTCAGCAGGCCGGGCGCTGCGGGTGGAGTGTGGTCATCGGAACCGACGGGCCGTCCAGGGGGGCGTCGCCAGCGGGCATTCGCTTGCGGGCAATATCAACGGCATCAACCCGGTCCAGCACCGCCTTCCAGTCGGCTACGCGTCCGGCCGGGGTGCGCTCCGCACGAGCCCGGAGGGCCTGGACGGTGCGGGGCGTGAACGGCCTGGGCAGCACGGTGGTCGGGCGTCGGCTGGCGATCTCGGCGCCGCCGTCCTGGAGGCGCTCCAGCCACGTCTCGTACGCGACGTCGACGTCGATCAGGCGGTTGCTGCCCTGGCAGCGGACTGACGGGTCCTTCCCCGCACGGCCTGTGTCGTGCGGGACTAACTTCTGCTGCCGAGCCTGGATGCCCGTGATCGGCACCCACGTCTTGCAGCCGGGGCAGATCAGCGACGCGCAGGCAGGGCGCAGGTCGTACTGGTGGGGCTTGAGGGTGGAAATGACGAGCGCCGGGCGGCCGTTGACGTTCCGGGAGCGGGTCCGGCTCCTGCGGGGGCGGGCGGTGGGCTCGATGGTCGAATCAGGCATTTGGACTCCTCGTATGTGAAGTGGCAGGGGGCGCGTCGCGATGCTCTCTCTGCCGCTCCGGGCCGCCCGGCTTTGCTGGGCGCCCCGCAGGACAGACAGCGCATCGCGCTGTGACGTGCACACAGTCCGTCGGGCTGTCAGGCCCGGGGGAGTTTGGTGGAGCTCTCGACCCCGGCCGCCCCTTGGGGCAGACGACGTACTGCGGTGGATCTGATCAGCGGTTTTCGGCATGGGGTTGCCTCTGCCGCTCTGCTGAGCCCGATCGGACCTCGCTAGCGACGTAACAAGGAAAACCCAATCTCGCTAGTGATGTCAAGACTTCGCTAGCGATGTATGCTCGTGTCGAACGGGACGCCGCCGTTGATCTCCTCGTGCCGCGTCGTAGGATCGCTAGCGAGGTAGGAGAGGGGATGACTGGCGGAATGACCGAGCAGCCGAAGTACCGCGAAATCGCTGACGCTCTGCGGGAGGCGATTCGCAATGGCGAGTACGGCCCCGGGGACCGACTCCCCGGTGAGAATCCCCTCGCCGCCCAGTACGGAGTGGCCGCGATGACAGCACGTCAGGCCCTACGCGACCTCAAAGCCGAGGGCATCGTGGAATCCCGTAGGGGCGCCGGATTCTTCGTCGTGGAGCCCTTCACTCCGATCCGGCGACGCAGCACCGCCAGACTCAGCCGGCAGCACTGGAAGTCCGGTGGGTCGCTGTTTGCCGCAGACGACGCACGCGCACTGACGACTGACAGCCACGTCCTCGGCACCGTTCCACCACCCCAGGCGGTCGCCGAAGTTCTTCAGCTCGGCGACGGAGAGCAGGTCTTTGCCCGGTCCCGGCGCCACGTTGTGGAGGGGCGACCGGTGCTTTTGTCCACGTCGTACCTGCCCGACCAGTTGGTGGCCGGCAGTCGGATCACTGAGACAGACACCGGCCCCGGTGGCATCTACGCCCGCCTCGCCGACCTTGGCGCCGAGCCCGCCCACTTTCGGGAAGAAGTCTTGATTCGCATGCCGTCGGCCGACGAGCGCGCAGGACTGAACATCGCAGCCGATACGCCGGTGATCAAGATCTGCCGAACCGCTTTCACCGAGGACGGCCGCGCTGTCGAGGTCAACGAGATGACCTTGGACTCGCGTGCATACGTACTGGAGTACGACTTCGGTGCCTAGCTTCGCCCCCAGCCTTAGCCCCAGACGAGTGACCTCGAAACGGATGACTCAATGACGAAAATCATCGCTCCGCCGTAGCAAGACCAACGGCCGCCCCTGGTAGCACAGGAACGGCCGTCGAAGCGACTCCCCAGCCGGCAAGCATCCGGAGTCGTGGTCAGCGCAGTGACCGCGCTTGGTGCCTGGACCACCAGGGGCCCGTCGGTCACCTACCCAACACAATAGACGTCGATCCCTGGGCGAGCCCAGCACACCCTTGCCCAGGTGGCCCGCGTCACAGTTGATCAGCTGATCCATGGCTCCCTCATCAAGGGAACCTTGCGTGTCAAACCAGCACAACGCCGCCAGTGCGGCCGCACCGACCCCGAGCCCGCCACTGCGCGGGCCGGGCTTGCCCAGTGACGCCCCGCCGGGACGTCGCCGAAATGGGCAAGCCCCGCACCTGCGCCTTTCGGGCCGCGGGCAAGCCTTCGGGCAAGCCCCGATGTGGAGAGTTCACGGCACAACTTCCGTCAGGAGGAGTGCTGTGCACCCGAACTACCCTCCGACCGCCACCACGTGGGTGGAGGTCCGCCTTCGTACCGCCCTGCCCGTAGCCGGCCGCCGCAAGTCGGTGCCCGCATGAGCGAGCGCCACGACTTCGACCTCGCCGCCACCATCGTCCGGGGCCAGGCCCCGGCGCGCGCCGTGACCGTCCAGCGGGCCGTGGCCTTCAGCGGCCGCCTGACGCACCAGCTCGACTACGTCGTCTACCTCCACGTCCTCTTCGCGATCAACAGCGGCCTCCAGGTCACCGTGCCCGGAATCGTCGCCTCGGTCCGCGAGGCGGGCGTGCGATCGGCGAAGAGCGGCACCGAGCTCGTCGGCCGGGACGCCGTCTACGAGTCCTTTGCCCGGCTCATCGATGCACGTTTCATCCGCCGCACGACCATCCCCAGCCCGAAGGGCAAGGGGTACCGCGGGCTGACCTCGTACGAGGTGTACGAGCACTTCGAGGACAACCCGGACTACTCGCCCGAGGGCTCCTCCGAGGAGTCCGACACCAAACTTCCGGTGTTCGCGGAAACTGCTGTTTCCACAGGTCAGACCACTTCCGGTGTTCGCGGAAACAAGGGTTCTTCCGGTGTTCGCGGAAGCGGTGTTCGCGGACGTGGTGGATCGTTCGTTTCCGCAGGTCAGCCCACGTCCGCGAACACCGGAAGTGGAACGGGCTCCCCCCCACACCCCCCGGAGGAGGTAAATACCTCCTCCCCCTACCCCCTCGGGACAGGTGCGGATGGTGTGGCGCCTGCGGCGCGGGAGGAGGAGGGGGAGATCCCCTCGAAGCCCACTGCCTCAGCTGAGCAGGTCGAAGCAGCGTCGCAGTTCCTCCAGGTCCTGCCCCGCCCTTGGACCGCGGGACGAGTGACGGCTCGAACCCTCGCTCCGTTGCTTGCTGAAGTCGTTGCCGAGCAGGGCTGGGAGCTGGACGACTTCCTGGTCCGAGAGCTCACCCAGAACCCCGAGGGCGTGAAGCGTCCGACGAAGGTGCTGAAGAGCCGCATCGAGGACCTCCCCCGCCGGCTGGCCGCCCGCAAGGACGTACCCAGGCCTCGCCCTGCCGTTGCCGAAGACCCCGACTTTGAGCCGGTCCCGATGCCGGACAAGGTCGCTTCGATCCTCACCGGCCTTCGACGGCCGGCTGTCTGAAGCAGTCCCGGACATGACGGCGGCGGCCGCTCCCGCGAAGAACCGGCCGCCGCTGCAGACCACTACCTGACAGGAAGAGATCCATGACCAGTGTCCCATCCCCCGCACCGCCAGCGGAGGACGAGCCGTTCATCGAGCCCACCTTCCGCTCCGCCCGCAACCAGCCCGACCGCCAGGCCTTCGACCGGCTTCCGCCCCAGGACCTGGATGCGGAGCGGTCGGTCCTCGGCAGCATGATCCTGTCGAAGACGGCTATCACCGACGTGTCCAACCTGCTGGCTGCCGACGACTTCTACCGCCCCGCCCACCAGACGATCTACCGGGCGATCCTGGAACTGGCGGCCAAGGACCCGGTCGACCCCCTCACCCTTGCCGACGCACTCCTGAAGTCCGGCGACCTCGCGAAGATCGGCGGTGCCTCGTACCTGCACACCCTGGTGCAGTCCGTACCGACTTCCGCCAACGCCGAGTACTACGCCGAGATGGTCCGCGAGCGGGCCGTCCTGCGCAGGCTGGTGGCCGCAGGCACGAAGATCGTCCAGATGGGGTACGAGGGAGCGGGCGAGCTCGACGAGATCACTGCGGCTGCTGCCGCGGAGATCGCGGCCGTGACCGAGGGGCGCGACCGGCAGGACGACTTCTTCACCCCGAGCAACACCCTCGAAGGAACCCTGGACATGATCCAGGCCGCCGAGTCCGGCAAGGAGATCACCGGTGTAAGGACCGGGTTCACCGACCTGGACTCCCTGACGAACGGCCTCCAGCCGGGGCAGATCATCGTGGTGGCCGCCCGGCCCGGCATGGGCAAGTCCACGCTGGCCATGGACTTCGCGAGGGCCTGCACAATGCCGCGCGGCAAGAACCGTCAGCCCATCCCCGACGCCGGCCGCCCGGCGGCCTTCATCACGCTGGAGATGAGCATCGACGAGCTGAACATGCGCGCCCTGTCCGCGGAAGGAGACGTTGCCCTCCACCACCTGCGCTCGGGCACACTTGACGAAGCCGGATGGGAGCGCCTCGCAGTCGCCGCCAAGCGGTACAGCGAGGCACCGCTCTACATCAACGAAAGCGCGCGCTCACTGGCCGAGATCCAGGCGAAGTGCCGTCGGCTCAAGACCCGCATCCCCGACCTCGCCGAGATCATCATCGACTATGCGCAGCTGGTCGAAAGCGGCGGCAAGCGGCACGACAACCGCGAGCAGGAAGTCAGTCACATCTCGCGGAGCCTCAAGCTGCTGGCGAAGGAGCTCCACTTGCCAATCATCCTGCTGTCGCAGCTCAACCGCGGGCCGGAGATGCGGGCGGACAAGAGGCCCCAGGTCTCGGACCTGCGTGAGTCCGGCTCGATCGAGCAGGACGCGGACATGGTCATCCTGCTGTACCGCGATGACGCGTATGAGAAGGAAAGCCCCCGGGCCGGTGAGGTCGACATCATCGTCGGCAAGCACCGCAACGGGCCGACCGCAACCATCACCGTGGCGCAGCAGCTCTACATGTCGCGCTTCGTCGACATGGCCAACACCTGAGGGGGACCAGATGGACAACAAGGAATACTCCGCCGGCCTCACCGAGCTGCGGGCCGTACGCGACGAACTCAAGCCGCTGGAGCGCGAGCTGGCCCAGCTCCAGGCCAAGGTCGGCAAGCTGCGCGAACGACGGGCCGAGAAGATCCGCGAGCTCGGCGGGTACGCGAAGGCCACTTCGGACCGGATCGCGACGGCCGCCGGCCTCGGTGTGATCGACATCGTGGCCCTGGTGCCCTCTCTGGCCCCTCAGGGCGCCCCTGAGGCGCCCGGAGAGCCTCCCGCGACCGAAACCGTCACCAGTGATCAGCTGGCCGCTCAGGCGCCCGCAGAGCCGATCAAGGAAATGGCCGCGCCGGCGAAGCCGGATGAGCCGCAGACCGTCGAGCCGTCCGGCACCGTCGCTTGTCTCGGCGTCGCGCCCGCCGACGGCACCTCCGACCTGGAGGTTCTCGCCGACCCTGAGCAAGCCGCAGCCGCTCCGGCGCCCATTGCTGCCGGGACGGGAGAGGCCGAGCGTGTTCTGCCCTCGATTCCCGCGGGCGCCGAGGGCGACGCCTGGTTCCGTGCCGAGCCCAACCTCGCGTCGAAGCGGCCGAACTTCAAGCAGGCGGCGCGGGGGATGGCGTTCCTGGACGCCGCGACCGGCGTCCTGGTGTGGCAGGGCGGCACGGTCCGCCTGGACCTCGGCCGGGCCTCGGTGGCGAAGATCCTCACCGCTGTCTACGCGGTGGCTCCGGCGTCGGTGGAACGGATCTACGTCACTGCGGGCGACCCGTGGCACCAGGGCGCGGAGCGTCACGAGTTCCTGAAGGACGCCGTCGCCGCCTGGCTGAACGGACCGCTCCCGGACGGCTGGACGGTGGAGGCTTCGCGCGGCCGAGACCGGCAGGCCGGCCACCTGGTCCACCCCCGAAACCCGGTCGGCCGCTGGCAGCGCGGCGACCAGCACACCGAAATCCGCAGCGTGGGCGAGTGGTTCGACCCCGAGGGCGCCGACCCGGCGACGGTGCGCGCCGCGTTCGTCGAGCTGTGGAAGGCGCTGCGCCCGCACTTCGAGGACGTCGTCCTCATGGGCTCGCCGTCGCAGACCGGCCGGGACCTGTGGTCGCGGACGATCCCGACCAAGGCCGGCGCGAAGTGGGCTGACGGCTTCCCCGTCATGTCGCAGGAGATCCGCGGCCTGCTCCACGCCACCGCCGGTCAGGGCCGGACCGAGCTGATCACGCCGCCGCGCGTGCCGGAGCGGGTGCCCGGCTGGTACGAGGTCGACCGGACCTTCGCGTACGCCAAGCACACCTGGGCGTCCGGTGTCGGCGTGCCGCGTCGGATCACCGCCGCGACCTTCGCGGCCATGACCGAGAAGCAGCAGACGAACGCGCTGTTCGCGCCGTCGCACTGGCAGGTGCGGGTAACGATCCCCAAGGACTGGACCCACGTCGGACTGCTCCCGGCCCCGGCGCCCGGGGAGCGAGCCTGGCACTACCCGTACGAAGGCGGCCGGACCTTCACCACGTGGGCGGGCGGCGCCGAGGTCAACCTCGCGCTGCGCAACCCGATCGCGCCGTGGCGGATCGAGATCCTCGACGGCCTGCTGTGGGAGTCCGGCGATCCGCTGAAGAGCTGGAGCACCAAGCTGCGCGACGCCTGGCAGGCTCTGCGGGCCACCGCCGAGATCCACGGCGACGAGCAGCAGAAGCAGGCATGCCGCCTGGCCTCCCGCGCGGTGCGCAGCATCCTGCTGTACGGCATCGGAACGTTCGCGCAGCGGCCGCGGATCACGACCGGCTCGCTGGAGCTCGGCGCTGGCGGCGAGGTGCCCGACCTGCCGGAGGGTGCGCGGCTGACCGGCATCACGGACACCCACATCACCTGGGAGCGAAACCAGGGGTTCTCGCGCGACCAGTACGCCCACCCCGAGTGGGCGGCCGGGGTCTGGTCGGCGGCCCGGGCGGCCCTGCTGTCGGTGAGCACCAGCTCGAAGGACCCGCAGACCGGGAAGCCCATGAAGGCCGGCGCACTGCACCTTCCCGCGGGAAGCATCCTGGCCTTCCGGACCGACGCCATCTACACCTCGGCGCCGGTCGACTGGGAGTACGGCGGGGAGCCGGGTGACTACCTGCTCAAGGGCCGCATGCCCTGGGAGCAGACCACCCCGCGCAACGACGAGGAGTTCTACTACCTGCAAGCTCTCGGCCGTCAAGCCTACGAATCGGAGGGCATGTGAGCAGCACCGACGTGGTCTGGGGCGGCCAGTGGGAGCACCCGGCCTGCGGCGCCTCGGGCGAGTCCATGTGGGGTGACGAGGACACCGTCCACTCCGAGCACGACTGCGGCCGCGAGGGCGCGGTCGTGTGGAGCGCGGAGTGGCGGTGCCACGGCTGCGGTGATGAGGGCGACGACCAGTTCGAGGACGGCAGCCCGGTGTACGCCGACCACGAGTGTGAAGACGAGGACGAGGAGGTGGCAGCGTGACACCGCGCAGGAGGAAGCCGACGGGCGGCCGGGGCGCGCAGCGCAACGAGGCCGCCCGGCTCACCGACGAGCTGGCGCGGGCCGGGTTCAGCCGGAGGCAGGTCGGCGAGATCCTCGGTCGCAACCCGTCCCTGGTCAGCCAGTTCTTCACGAAGAACAAGGGGGCGTCGATGGTGGAGGCGCTTCGGGCCGTGGTCCAGGAGGTGCAGGCCGGCGGCCCGCGGGATCTCGCGAGCCTGAAGGCGCTGGCCGCCGGGCACGTTCAACCGCGGCTGAACCGCGAGGGCTACAAGGCGCGTGTGCGCGGGAAGACGCGGGTGCGGGCGGAGCGGACGGTCAAGGACGCCAAGGGCAAGCCGGTCATCGGCGCCGACGGGAAGCCGGTTAGGGCCTGGTCCTCGTCCCTGGCCAAGGCCGGCAAGCAGCACATCTCCTCCGGCGCAGGCCGGCTGCGGCCCGTGGTCGACGACGCGGCCGCCAACGGCGGGAAGATCGCCTTCACCGTCCGGGCCCGCAAGGGCTCCTTCAAGCACGACGCCGGCCGCCGGGCCGACTCCCCCGGTGTCCGGCGCAACGTCGTCCAACGCCGTGATGGGACCGAGGAGCGGGCCTACGCCGATAACCGCGGCGGGCCGGGCTCGGGCGAGGAGGGGTTCGACGGCGCCGAGTTCAAGGCCCTGGTCGACGCGGCCGGCGGGGACGTCGCGGCTGCCGTGCAGAAGTGGCTCGTCGACAACGACCGGATCGAGCCCGGTACGCCGATCGTCGGGCTGGAGATCCGCGCTTGGAAGCCCTAGCTAGGGTGGCCGCATGGTGAAGTGGCGGGACGGCAGCGGGCAGTTGCGGAGCGGCCCGGTGGAGGTGGAGCTGGAAGTGGCCGCCTCCTACCGGGCCCGGACGAGGGGGCTGCTCGGGCGGGACGGGATCGCGGGGGCCCTGCTGCTCACTCCGGCCGGCAGCGTGCACACCTTCCGCATGCGGTTCGCTATCGACGTCGCCTTCCTGGACCGGCGTCACCGCGTCATCGCGATGACCACCATGCCTCCCAACCGCCTGGGCCTCCCGAGATTCCGCTCCCGCCACGTCCTGGAGGCCGAGGCTGGCGCCATGACCGCCTGGGGCCTGCGCGTCGGCAGCGTGGTGGAGCTGCAGCAGGGTCCTGCGTAGGGGGACACCCTCTAGCCAGGTGTGGCGGCCCCGGGGCCCGTTGCCCGGGGCCATCCACCCACAAGTATGCATTCTCTTGAAATGCATTCGAAGAGGATGCATACTCGTGGTGGCGGTGCACTCGCACCGCACAGACCACCGAGACCGGCATGACCGACGGACTCCCGGACTGACCCGCAACTCCCCCGCGAGCCCTGCCGAAACGGAGCAGCCGATGACCGACCTCCCGCCTCCCTTCGACGCCGCCTACACCAACGCCCCCCACGTCCAGGAGGAGACCGAGGAGCTCATCCGCCTGCGACGCGCGGGCCGGATCAGCGACCGGGACTGGCTGCTGCGCCACGCGGCCCTCACCGACCGGCAGACCCGGAGCGCCGACCCCGCCGACGGCAAGGTGCAGACCGCACTCCAGAGGAGCGTCGACAAGCTCATCGCCTTCGACACCGCGAACGGCACGACGGCCGGCCCCCTCGCCCCCGACAACCCCGCCTGGGCGGCCGATCCCCGCGGCTACGTCCGCCAGGAGTACGCGATCTGGGCCACCGGGAACCTGCGGCCGTGACCGCCGGCAACATCCCAACCATCAGATGCGACTACACCGGCGAGACCGGGGCCGGCGACGGAGACGCCGAGTGCGACCGCGAGTGGTTCGCTCCGGTCCCGATGCCCCACCACCGGGCCCTCCGCGCCTGGCTGCGCGCACGCGGATGGCGCAGGCTGCGCGACGGCCGCGACCTCTGCCCCGACCACGCCCACCGCTCCCCCACCCCGACCGCCCCGCGGCCCCAGGGCCCGGAACCCGAGAGCAAGGCGAGCCCATGACCGACACCCGCACCGCTCCCCCGCCGCTGCGCCCCCACCAGAGCGAGGCCCTGGCCCGCGCCGTCGAGGAACTCACCCCCCGCTCCCCCGCCGAGCCCCCGGCCACCGGCCTGCGCACCCAAGTCATCATGGCCACGGGCAGCGGCAAGACCCTCGTCGCCGTACGCGCCGCCGAACAGGTCGGCGGGGAGCGCGTCCTGGTCCTGGTCCCCTCCCTGGACCTCCTCGACCAGACGGCCCGCGCCTGGCGGGACGGCGGCCGCACCGGCGCCTTCGTCGGTGTCTCCTCCCTCGACTCCCACGAGACCGGCTTCCCGCACACCACCGACCCGCACACCCTGGTACGACTCACCTCCGGGCACGAGAGCGTCACCGTCTTCGCGACGTACGCCTCCCTCGGCAACGGGATCCTGGAGGCCGCCCACGAAGCCGGCCTGTCCCCCTGGGGCCTGATCGTGGTGGACGAGGCGCACCGCACCAGCGGCCGGGCCGGCAAGCCGTGGGCCGTCGTCCACGACAACGCCCGCATCCCGGCCGCCGCGCGCCTCTACATGACCGCCACCCCCCGCATCTGGACCGCGGGCGACGACGAGGACGGCGAAGAGCTCGTCGCCTCCATGACCGATGACCCCGACGGCCTGTTCGGCCGCGTCGCCTACCACCTGCCGCTGGACACCGCGATCGAGGCCGGAATCATCGCGCCGTACCAGGTCGTGGTCGTGGACGTGCAGGACCACCAGCTCAACGCCGCGATGCTGTCCGCCGACGAGGACTCCGACACAGTGCGCGGCCTGCGGCTCGGCGCCCTCCAAGCGGCCACCCTCAAGGCCGCCGAGGAGGAGGGCCTGCGCCGGGTACTCAGCTTCCACCAGCGGGTGTCCGAGGCGGAGGCCTTCGCCGTCGGCCTGCCCGGCAAGGCCCGCGACCTCCGCCGCCAGGACGGCGAACCGGAGCCCTCCGAGGACGCCGGCGTCTGGGCGCAGTGGCTGCACGGCGAGCACAAGCCGGCTCACCGGCGCCGCGTCCTGACCCAGTTCGCGGCCGGCCTGACCGACAGCGGACAGGACGCGCGGCTCTCCCTCATCGCCAGCGTGAAGGTCCTCGGCGAAGGCGTCGACACCCGGGAATGTGAGGGCGTGGTCTTCTGCGACGTCCGCGGCTCGATGCCGGACCTGGTCCAGGCCGTCGGCCGCGCCCTGCGGATGCAACCCGGTGAGGGCAAGATGGCCACCCTCCTGGTTCCGGCCTTCCTCTCCGCCGGCGAGACCACGGAGTCCATGCTCACCTCCCCCGCGTACGCGGGCCTGGCCAAGCTCCTCGCTGCGCTGCGCGCTCACGACGCCCGCATCGAGCAGCTCACCAACCCGACCCCCGCACGCACCGACGCCACTGCCTCCGGGCCCGCTGACCTCGACGGAGCCCCGGAGGACGAGCAGGCCATCGTGAGCAGGCCGGCCCGTGCGCTCCTGCGGTTCTCGCAGCCGCGCGACGCCCACCAGCTGGCGAGCTTCGTCCAGCTGCGGGTCCTTAACCCCGAGCGGGTCCAGTGGCGTCGCGGCCTCCAGGCTGCCCAGCGCTACCGCGCCGAGCACGACGACCTCCGCGTTCCGTACGGCTTCCGGACCCCCGCCGACTGGTCCCCGGCCGCCTTCCCGCTCGGTGTCTGGATCGCTGACTGTCGTCGCCACTACAAGGCCGGCGCCCTCGACGGCGACAGGATCGTGCAGCTGGAGAAGCTCGGCATGCTCTGGAGCCTTTTCGACGCCCGCTTCGACGAGGGGCTCGCCGCGGCCGCCGCCTGGGCCGCCGAGTCCGGCGTCGGCCTGGCCGCACCCGTGGACGTCGACCTCGACGGGTACCCCATCGGCCGCTGGCTCAAGAACCAGCGCGCGGCCGCCCGAAGGACGAAGGCGCCGCTCTCCCCCGAGCGTCGCACCGCCCTCGCGGAGATCGACCCGGACTGGTGCCCCGACTGGAGCATCGACTGGCAGAGGGCCTTCCGCCTCGCCCACCGATACGTAACCGCTGGCGGTGCGCTGCCGAACGCTCCCGGCATCCTCGTCAAGGACGGCGAGGACCTCGGCCGCTGGGCCGCCGCGCAGCGCCAGGCGTTCGGGAAGCTGTCGGGGGAGCAGCAGGCGATGCTCGCAACGGTCGGCATCACGCCGGCTCCCGCCCCCATCAAGCGGACCCGTGAGGAGATGTGGGCGCACAACCTGCGAGCGGCTGCCCAGTACCGCGCCCGCGTCGGGAACCTCGACGTAGCGCGCAGCCACACCGAGGAGGTCGACGGCGAGTCTGTGCGGCTCGGGGCGTGGATCAGCCAGCAGCGGGTCAAGGCCGGAAAGTTGTCGGTCCAGCGGGTAGAGGAGCTGTCGGCCCTGGGCATGCGCTGGTCGTAGAGCAGAGCAGCGTCCGGCCGTCACGCGCGGCCGTAGAGAGTGGGGGGGGGGCGCCCAGCCGGGGGACCCCCCCACAACCCCTTGGCG